>NZ_JAGQBY010000071.1:0-15767 GCF_024345875.1 Synechococcus sp. EJ6-Ellesmere | reverse complement strand
GCCAGCCGCCAGGCCAGGGCCCGCTGCAGGCGGGGGTCGGCCACGCAGTGGAGAGCACGGGGGCTGAATGCCAGCCGCAACCGCTGGGCCATCGAGGGGGCTGAGCGGAGCAGGAGCATCAGCAGCCGGCCTCCAGCCAGTTCAGGACCGGCTCCACCAGATCGGTGCCCAGCAGGCTGTGACCGGCGCCGGCCAGGGGCCAGCGCTCAGCGGCCGGCAGGGCTTCGCCCAGGGCCGCTCGGCTCTCGGGGGGCACGATGTGATCGTCGCCGGCCTCGACGATCAGGCTGCGGGCGCTGGTGGGAAAGGCGGGAGGCACGGCGCTGCACTGCTCCAGCAGGAGCAGATCCTGGCGCAACCGCTCCACCCCTTCGGCCGGCATCACCCCGGATGAGGGCCCCGCAGGCAGCAGCTCCACCGGTGCGGGGGCGGCGGCCTCCCGCAGGAAGTCGTTGAGCATGGCGGCGCTGTCGCCGGCCTCCAGGCGCCGGCCCATGCCGCCCAGGGCCTGCCGCCAGCGCCGGCCCCTGGGCCCGGCGGGCACGAAGCGCCCGAAGCTGGCCAGCAGCACCACCGCCTGCGCCGCCGCCAGCACCTCTGCCGGCAGCAGGTGCAGCCCGAGGGAATGCACGATCACGGCCCTGGGGCCGCCCTGCTCCGGCCAGTGGGGCGTCTGGGGGGGCAGCTGGCCGTAGCCACGTTCTCCGCTCTGCCAGCTCCAGCCACGGCGGGCCGCGGCCTGCTGCCAGGGGCGCCAGGCCCGGCTGTCGCCGGCCCAGCCGTGCATGGCGATCAGCTCCAGGGGACGACGGTTCATGGGGCGGGGGCGTGGGGCCAGGCGGCCAGGGCGTGGAGCAGGCGATCGAGGCTGCCGTGGGGCAGGTCGCGGCGCAGCACCAGCCGCAGGCGCGCCGTTCCCGCCGGCACCGTGGGTGGGCGGATCGCGACCCCCAGCAAGCCGGCCTGCTCCAGATGGCCCTGCAGGTCGAGGGCCAGGGCGTCCTCACCCACGTGCAGCGGCAGGACCGGACCCTCGCCGGGCGGGCGCCGCCAACCCGCGGCCTCGAGGCCATCCCGCCAGCGCCGGGCCCGGCGCAGCAGGGCTTCGCCCTGGCCGGGATCAGCCTGGAGCTGCTCCAGGGCCGCTTCGGCCGCGGCCGCCAGCGGCGGCGCCAGGGCGGTGGTGTAGCGAAAGGCGCCGGAGCTCTGCAGCAGCCACTCGCCCCCGGGGTCATCGGCGGCGAGGAAGGCCCCGCCGGCGCCGAAGGCCTTGCCGAAGGTGCCGCTCACCAGGCTCACCCCCGCCAGGCCCCAGGCCAGGCCGCGGCCGCCGGGGCCGAGCAGCCCGAGAGCGTGGGCTTCATCCAGCAGCAGCAGGGCGCCGAACTCCTGGCAGGCCGCGGCGATGCCGGCCAGGTCGGGGCTGGTGCCCTCCATGCTGAACAGGCTTTCGCTCACCACCAGCCGGCGCCGGTCCGGCTCGCTGCGGGCTCCGCGCTCCAGCAGGCGGCGCAGGTCGGAGAGATCGTTGTGGCGAAAGCGGCGCAGGCGGGCGCCGCTGGCCTGGATCCCCACCAGCAGGGAGTGGTGGATCAGCCGGTCGGCGATCACCTCGCTGTGGCGGTCGGCCAGGGCCAGCACCGCGGCCAGGTTGGCCTGAAAGCCGCTGGGGAAGAGCAGCACCCGCTCGCGCCCCAGCCACTGGGCGAGGGCCGCCTCGAGGCTGACGTGGCAGGGGCGCGTGCCGCTCACCAGCCGTGATCCGCCAGAGCCCACCCCTTCGCGCTGGATCGCGGCCATGGCCGCCGCCTTCAGGCTGGGGTGGGCGCTGAGCCCGAGGTAGTCGTTGCTGGCGAGATCAAGCAGGGGCCCCTGGGCTGGGCCGGTCTCGCCATCGCCTGGCAGGAGGGTGGCATCGGGGCCGGGGCGGAACGTGCTCAGCCGCCGCTGCCGCTGCCGGGGCACCCGGCGGAGGGCCTGCTGAATCGAATCGAGCGGATCACGGGCCACGCGGAAGGCACCGCCAGGGCAGTTGCACGCGCACCACTCTGCTCGCTGGGCAGCCCATAAGATTGGGTGATGCAAACCGCCGGTTCCGACGCTCCTCCTGATCCGGCGGCGGTCGCAGCGGCGGTGAAGGATCTGGCCGTGGGCCCAAGTGAGGTGCCGCCCCTCGATCAGCTCTTCCCTTTTCCGCTCGATCCCTTCCAGCTGGAGGCGATCGATGCCCTCAACCAGGGCCATTCGGTGGTGGTGAGCGCCCCCACCGGCTCCGGCAAAACGCTGGTGGGCGAATACGCCATTCACCGGGCCCTGGCCCATGGCCAGAAGGTGTTCTACACCACGCCGCTCAAGGCCCTCTCCAACCAGAAACTGCGCGATTTCCGCGAGCAGTTCGGGGCCGAACGGGTGGGGCTGATGACCGGCGATCTGAGCGTCAACCGCGAGGCGCCGATCGTGGTGATGACCACCGAGATCTTCCGCAACATGCTCTACGCGGAGGTGGATCGCGGCGACGATCCCCTCGCCGATGTGGAAGCGGTGGTGCTCGATGAGTGCCACTACATGAACGACTCCCAGCGCGGCACCGTGTGGGAAGAATCGATCATTCACTGCCCGCCGCCGGTGCAGCTGGTGGCCCTCTCGGCCACGGTGGCCAATGCCGGGCAGCTCACCGACTGGATCGAGCGGGTGCATGGGCCCACCACCCTGGTGGTGAGCGATCACCGGCCGGTGCCGCTGGCCTTCAGTTTCTGCAGCGCCAAGGGCCTGCACCCCCTGCTCAACGAGCAGGGAACGGGCCTGCACCCCAACTGCAAGGTGTGGCGGGCGCCCAAGGGGGAGCGGCGCAAGGGCAGGAGCCCGAAGCCGCCCCAGCCGGAGGCGGCGCCGCTGCCCTTCGTGGTGGCCCAGATGGCCGAGCGCGACATGCTGCCCGCCATCTATTTCATCTTCAGCCGCCGTGCCTGCGACAAGGCGGTGCGTGACCTGGGCCGCGTCTGTCTGGTGAACGAGGCGGAGCAGGCCCAGATCGTGGCCCGGCTCGATGCCTTCGTGGCCGCCACCCCGGAAGCGGTGCGCGAGGGCGGCCACGCCGAGGCCCTCACCCGCGGCATCGCCGCCCACCATGCCGGCGTGCTGCCGGCCTGGAAGGAACTGATCGAGGAGCTGTTTCAGCAGGGGCTGATCAAGGTGGTGTTCGCCACCGAAACCCTGGCGGCCGGCATCAACATGCCGGCGCGCACCACGGTGATCTCCGCCCTCTCGAAGCGCACTGAGCGGGGCCACCGGCCGCTGATGGGCAGTGAATTTCTGCAGATGGCGGGCCGGGCCGGCCGGCGCGGGCTGGATGTGCAGGGCTATGTGGTCAAGGTGCAGAGCCGCTTCGAGGGGGTGCGCGAGGCGGGACAACTGGCCACCAGCCCCGCCGATCCGCTGGTGAGCCAGTTCACCCCCAGCTACGGGATGGTGCTGAACCTGCTGCAGCGCTACGACCTGGCCAAGGCCAAACAGCTGGTGGAACGCAGTTTCGGGCGCTATCTGGCCACCCTGGATCTGGTGGAGGACGAAACCAACATCGCCTCCCTGCGCGCCCAGCTGGCCCAGCTGGCGGGCCCCACCGCCGACATCCCCTGGGACGACTTCGAGGCCTACGAGAAGCAGCGGGAGCGGCTGCGGGAGGAGCGGCGCATCCAGCGCATCCTGCAGCAGCAGGCCGAGGAGACCCTGGCCCATGAGCTCACCCTGGCGCTGCAGTTCGCCAGTGAGGGCACCCTGGTGAGCCTCAAGGCGCCACCGCTGCGCTCCCGGGTGACCCCGGCGGTGATCGTGGCCAAGCAGCAGGGCTCCGGCCAGTTCCCGCTGCTGCTCTGCCTCACCGATGAGAACGTCTGGATCCTGGTGCCCTGCCATGGGGTGGTGAGCCTCCATGCCGAGCTCAGCTGTCTGCAGGTGGACTCGATCGCGGCACCGCGCCTGGAGCATGCCGGCGAGATTCGCCATGGCGACAACGCCAGCGGTGGCCTGGCCCTGGCGGTGGCTTCGATGGCCCGCCGCCACGACATGCACACCCCCCAGTACGACCTGGCGGGGGAGGTGCGCAGCCAGGCGGAGCTGGTGCAGCAGCTGGAGGAGGAGCTGGAGCAGCATCCGGCCCACCGCTGGGGCGACCGGCGTCAGCTCAAGAAGCAACGGCGGCGGATGGAGGAACTGGGCGAGGAGATCGAGGAGCGCCAGAGGCTGCTGCACCACCGCGCCAACCGCCACTGGGACACCTTCCTGGCCCTGATCGAGATCCTGCGCGCCTTCGGTGCCCTGGCGGGAGCGGATGGCCTGGAGCCCACCGAGGTGGGCCGCACCGTGGCCGCCCTGCGCGGCGACAACGAACTCTGGCTGGGCCTTGCCCTGATGAGCGGCCACCTCGACGAGCTCAACCCGGCGGAGCTGGCGGCGGTGTTCGAGGCGATCAGCACCGAAGTGAACCGCCCCGACCTCTGGAGCGGTTTCCCGCCGCCACCGCGCTCGGAGGAGGCCCTGCACGACCTGAGCGGTCTGCGCCGGGAGCTGCTGCGCCACCAGGAGCGGGCCCATGTGGTGGTGCCGGCCTGGTGGGAGCCCGAGCTGATGGGGCTGGTCCATGCCTGGGCCCGCGGCAGCAGCTGGAACGACGTGATCGCCAACACCTCCCTCGATGAAGGCGACATCGTGCGCATCCTGCGCCGCACCGTCGATCTGCTCGCCCAGGTGCCCTATGCCGAAGCGATCAGCGAGCAGCTGCGCAGCAATGCCCGCAAGGCGCTTCAGGCGATCAACCGCTTCCCGGTGTCGGAATTCGTTGATCTGCGCGCCGAAGTCGCTCCCGTCTCGCCGCCCGCTCCTGCCACCCCGGCCATGGAGCGCCCAGCAGCAGCACCCCAAACGGCCTGATCACGGAGCCTTCTTAAGCGGAGCGGGAGTGCAAATCCAGCAGGCTCAGATCCCCAGCCGCTCCCAGATCACCTCCAGCTGGGCGCGGTGCAGGTCGGTGGAGAAGCAGGCGTCGAGCTGAGCGCTGTTGAGCCGTGTGCTCACCTCGGGGTCGGCGGCCAGGTTGGCGCGGAAGTCGCCACCCTCGCGGTTCCAGGCGTCGTGGGCGTGGCGCTGCACGATCCGGTAGGCGTCTTCGCGGCTGAGGCCGCTCTCCACCAGGGCCAGCAGAACCCGCTGGCTGAACACCACCCCGCCATACACATTCAGGTTGCGGCTCATGTTCTCGGGGTACACCCCAAGCCCCTTCACCACCGCCGTCATCTCCCGCAGCATGAAGTGCAGGGTGCAGGAGCAGTCGGGCAGCATCATCCGCTCCACCGAGCTGTGGCTGATGTCGCGCTCGTGCCAGAGGGCCACGTTCTCCAGGGCCGCGATTGTGTAGCTGCGCAGCACCCGTGCCAGGCCACTGATCCGCTCGCTGCGGATCGGATTGCGCTTGTGGGGCATGGCGGAGCTTCCCTTCTGACCCTTGGCGAAGTTCTCCTCCACCTCCAGCACATCGGTCCGCTGCAGATTGCGGATCTCGGTGGAGAACCGCTCCAGCGAGGTGCCCACCAGCGCCAGAGTCTGCACGTATTCGGCGTGGCGGTCACGGCCGATCACCTGGGTGCTGGCGGTGTCGGGCTCCAGGCCCAGGCTGGCGCAGGTGAGGGCCTCCACCTCGGGGTCGGTGTTGGCGTAGGTGCCCATGGCCCCGCTCACCTGACCCACCGCCACCACCTGGGCCAGCCGCTCCAGCCGTTCCCGGTTGCGCTCCGTTTCCGCCAGCCAGCCCGCCACCTTGAAGCCGAAGGTGATCGGCTCGCCATGGATGGCATGGGAGCGGCCGATCATCACCGTGTCCTTGTGCTCAGCCGCCAGGGTCCGCAGCGCGGCCGCCAGCTGATCGAGCTCCAGCCGCAGCGCCGCCACCGATGCCTTGAGCTGCAGGGCCAGGCCCGTGTCGAGCACATCCGAGCTGGTCATGCCCACGTGGATGTACCGGCCCGCATCGCCCACGTGCTCGTTCACGTTGGTGAGGAAGGCGATCACGTCGTGGCGCACCTCCGCCTCGATCTCCAGGATGCGCGGCACCTCGAAGCGGGCCCGCTCCCGGATCTCAGCCATGGCCTCCTGGGGCACCCGTCCCAGCTGGCAATTGGCCTCGGTGGCGGCGATCTCCACATCCAGCCAGCTCTGGAACTTCGCCTCCTCGCTCCAGAGGCGGCCCATCTCGGGCAGGGTGTAACGCTCGATCAAGGCCAGCGCGTGGCAACGTCCTGGTCAATCTATGGGTCGACCCCAACGGGATCCCGATGGCAGGCAAGCAGCGGCTCGATCAGCATCTGGTGGCGCTGGGCCTGGCCGCCAGCCGTCAGCAGGCGCAGCAGTTGATCCGTGCCGGTCGGGTGCGCAGCGGCGACCGGGTGCTCGACAAGCCCGGCCAGGAGGTGGCGGCGGAGCTGGTACCCGAGGTGGAGCAGCCGCCCCGCTTCGTCTCCCGCGGCGGTGAGAAACTGGTGGCGGCCCTGGAGACCTTCCCGCTGCAGGTGCGGGGGCGCGTCTGCCTTGATGGCGGCATCTCCACCGGCGGCTTCAGCGACTGCCTGCTCCAGCACGGGGCCGAGCGGGTGTACGGCATCGATGTGGGCTACGGCCAGACCGCCTGGAGCCTGCGCACCGACCCCCGCGTGGTGCTGCGCGAGCGCACCAACCTGCGCCGCCTCACCCCCGAGCAGCTCTATGGCCCCGATGACCCCTGGCCCGACCTGGCCGTGGCCGACGTCTCGTTCATCTCCCTGGCCCTGGTGCTGCCGGCCCTGCGCGCCCTGCTTCAGCCCAGCGGCGCCGAGGCCGTGCTGCTGGTGAAGCCCCAGTTCGAGGTGGGCCGCGAGCGGGTGGGCAAAGGCGGCGTGGTGCGCGACCCAGTCGCCCATGCCGAGGCCATCAAGGCGGTGATCGCCGCGGCCGCAGCGCTTGACCTCTGGCCCTGGGGCCTGGTTGCCTCGCCGCTCACCGGCCCCGCCGGCAACCACGAATACCTGCTCTGGCTGCGCTCGGAGCCCGCACCAGCTGATGCGCCGGTCACGGCCGACTTGATCCGCACCCTGGTGAGCTGCACCCTCTCGGCTGGTTGAGCGCAACCAAGCTGGCTGAGCACAGAAAAGCCGGAGACCCATGGGATCCCCGGCTGCTGAGCTGGACCGAAACGATCAGATCGCGGTGCTGTCGCGGTCGCCGGTGCGGATGCGGATGACGGTGCCCACGGAACTGATGAAGATCTTGCCGTCGCCGATCTCGCCGGTGCGGGCCGCGTCCTGGATGGCGGTCACCACGGTGTCCACCCGGTCGTCGTCGACCACCACTTCGAGCTTGAGTTTCTGCAGGAATTCCACGGTGAATTCAGACCCCCGGTAGCGCTCCACCTGGCCTTTCTGCCTGCCGAAGCCGCGCACTTCACTCACCGTCATGCCAACGATGCCGGCATTCACCAGGTATAACTTGACACCTTCCAGATTGAACGGACGAATGATGGCCTCAACGTTTTTCATGGAGTAACCAATTGTTCGGATCAAGTCTCTCAGGAGGGTTCGCTGAGAAAAAGGGAAAGGTTGGGGATGCGGTTGACCCGGAGCCCTGCGGACAGGGCATCCTGACAAAGCCGATCGGCGGAGCTTGGACTCACCTGAACTCTGCCGGTGGCCAGGTGGGACCACACGGCATCATCGAAGTGGGTCTGGAGCCAGACCATCCCCAGGGCCGACTGGGGCTTGAGGCGAAAGCCGCCGTCACTGCTGGCGAGGAGGAGGTCCATAAGGAAGACCCTGCGCACTGCGGCCATTAGGCCTGAGTGCGCAGGGCTTCGGCGTAGCTGTTGTTACGGGCCCTCAGGCTGGCGCTCTTCAGCCCGCCTGCAGGTCAAGCTTGGCCTGCTGCTGGCGGTGGTGGTAGACGTGCCCGCGGTAGTGAAGCTCAAGGCTTTCATCCACCGGCAGGGGTTCATGCTTCAGCGGCATGCGGTAGTGAACGCCTCGGTACACATGCTCCACCGGTTCGACGCTGGGGAGCGGCTGGTGCTGGTGGGTGCCGTAGGGGACACCCCGGTAGACAAATTGGCCTGTGGTCATGACTGGAGCCTCGAAGGGATGGAGATCACCGTCCCCGCAGGGTTGGTGCCGATTCGCGGGAAGGAGCGTTGCTTCGCCATGCGGTGGGCTACTTCCGACAGGAGAGCTGTGGGGCTCTCCGAAACGTGTCCAACGTTTTGTCCTTCAGACCATCTCTAGCGAATCCAGCTGTTCAGAGCGAACAAAAGCCTGGCCTGCTTCAGTAATCTTCACGGATTTGCCGTTCCTACGATCGGCCCCACGTCTTCTCCCGTCCTGGCTCCGTCGATGTCGTTCCCTTCCAGCTCCACCTCCACCGGCGCATCAGCGCTGGAGCCCGATGAGGGCACCGTCAGCCCGCGCTACGGCGAGCGGCAGATCAGCGAGGAGGCGCCGCTGATCTGCTTCGACAACCCCCGCCGGGGCCGCGCCTACGAGGTGGCGATCGAGCTGCCGGAGTTCACCTGCAAGTGCCCCTTCTCCGGCTATCCCGATTTCGCCGTGCTGCGCCTGATCTATCAGCCCGGCCCGAGCGTGCTCGAACTCAAGGCCCTCAAGCTCTACGTGAACAGCTGGCGCGACCGCAGCATTTCCCACGAGGAGGTGGCCAACCGCATTCTCGATGATCTGGTGGCCGCCGCCGCGCCTGTCTGGATGCAGCTGGAA
Organism: Synechococcus sp. EJ6-Ellesmere; assembly: GCF_024345875.1. NCBI lineage: Bacteria > Bacillati > Cyanobacteriota > Cyanophyceae > Synechococcales > Synechococcaceae > Synechococcus > Synechococcus sp. EJ6-Ellesmere. The sequence goes on along the minus strand of NZ_JAGQBY010000071.1, from coordinate 6,987 downwards.
GCCGACTTCAATCCCCGCGGCAATGTGCACACGGTGATCCGGGTCAGCCATGGCCAGCGGCAGGCCTGCTGAGCTCAGGCCCCGCCCTCAGTTGCTCCAGCAGCAGCGGCAGTTCGTTGGCCAGGGCCGTGAGGTTGCGGTTGCAGAGCCCGCCCACATGCAGCTGGCCCTGATCGTCATCGGCGATGGCCCAGAGCTGGCGCGTGGCGATCAGGCTCAGGCCCCCTCCCAGCAGGGCAATGGCGAAACCGCCGTACACCAGCGGGACCCCGGGATCACGCTTCAGCAGCAACCCGCTGGCGGGCATCACCTCCACCACCTTCAGCGGCAGGCCGGCGATCTCCAGGGCCTCGCCCCCGGGGGTGATCCGGCCGATCAGCTCGGCCTGGGCCGAGTACACCTCGATCGGGCCCAGCTCACTGCTGAGGGTCAGCAGCACAGGTTCTGATCCGTCCGGCCGGGTGGGCAGGGCCAGGCCCCACACCTGCTCTCCCAGCTCAGGCAGGCTGCGCAACGGCAGCTGCAGCAGGGGGCTGCGCCCCAGCTGCACGGTGATCGCCGCCAGCGACCAGTCGGCCTGATAGACGGTCATCCCCCGGAAGCGCAGGGGATGGTTGACGCTGATCTCGCTGCGCTGCAGCGGCTCCCCTTCGGCATCGAGCAGGCGCAGCTCGGAGCGGAACTGCTCGGGCCGCCCGGCGGGATCGCGCTCGATCCGAAAGGCATCAACCGCCAGGGTCATCTGGTTCTCACCACGCTGATTGAGCAGTTGCAGGTCGTGGCCAGGGGCCAGGAAGCGCTCCAGCCGTTGCCCGGCCAGGGCCCCCCAGGAGGCGCCCACCATCAGCACCACCAGGCCGGCATGGACCAGCAGGGGCCCCACCCGGCCGAGAATCCCGCGCCGGGCCGCCAGCCGATCGCCCTGGGTCTTCAGCTGCCAGCGCTGGCCCTCCAGCAGCTGGGCGAGGGCGTCGAGGTCGGCCCTGGGCTGGGCCGTCGGCAGTGATTCGGCCAGGCTCAACTTGCTCAGCTGGCGGGGGGAGCGGTAGTCGATCCAGCGCAGGGCCGCCTGCAGGGCGGGCCACTGGCGCCGCCAGCTGCAGAGCACCAGCGAGAGCCCCAGCCAGGCCAGCAGGGCCAGGAACCAGCTGCTTGCATAGACGTGGTCCAGCTCCAGCTTCAGGATCCAGTCGCCATCGAGCAGCCCCAGCCAGGGTTTGGCGTCGTAGGCCTGGTGGTACACCTCGGCCGTGTCCTGCTGGGGAATGATCGTGCCCAGACCACTGGCCAGGGCGATCACCAGGAGCAGTCCGATGGCCAGACGCAGATCCGAGATCCAGGCGGCCAGGCGGCTGAGGACCTTCATGGCAGCTGGGCCAGCAGGGTGAGCCCGCCGCTGGCCAGCAGCACCACGCCACTGATCGGCGGGATCCAGCGGCTGCGTTCACGCAGGGCCAGCAGCCGGGGCATCGCCGCGGCCGCCGTGCCCGCCAGCATCAGGGGAATCACCTGGCCGGCACCGAAACAGGTGAGCAGCAGCATGCCCACCAGAGGCTGTCCCTGCTGGGCGATCCAGGCCAGCAACACCGCCAGCACCGGCGTGGTGCAGGGGCTGGCCGCCAGACCGAAGGCGGCACCGGCCGCCAAAGGGGCCAGGGGGGCAGGCACCCGCTGGCGCCACAGCTCGGGATCGGGACCGGCTGGCAGCGGCAGACGCACCAGCCCGAGCAGGTTCAGGCCCATCACCACCGCCAGCAGGGCCACCACGGTGGGCACGACCCCGGGCACCTGGCCGTAGAGCCGCCCGAGCAGGGAGGTGGTGCCCCCCAGCAGCACCAGGGCCGCCACGATTCCAGCCGCGAAACTGAGGCTGCGCTGCCAGGCCTGTCCCGGGGCTTCCGGGCTCGAGAAGCCGGCCATGTAGGCCACGGTGATCGGCAGCAGCGAGAGCGAGCAGGGCCCGAGACTGGTGAGCAGACCAGCGCTGAACACCACCGTGAAGGTCAGCGGTCCGGGCGTGGAGAGGGAGCGCTGAAGCAGCTGCTCACTCCAGAGGGCAAGATCCGAGAGGGGCAGGCCTGGTATCCGGAAGCGAGCTTCAGCCTATCGGGGCGGGGTTGGGGCTGGTCCCGCCAGCGGGGTCACGGCGGCTGCGCAGCGGACGGCTCTCCCAGCCGCGGGATTCCAGCGAGCAGCGGATCAGCAGGCCGGCGGTGAGCAGGCTGGCGAGCAGGGAGTTGCCGCCGTAGCTGATCATCGGCAACGGCAGGCCCGTGGTGGGCATCGAGCCGCTGGCCACGGCGATGTTGAGGATCGACTGGCCCACCAGCAGGGTGGTGGCACCGATGGCCACCAGGCGCTGCTGATTGCTGCGGCAACCCAGGGCCACCCGCAGGCCGACGAAACCGAACAGCACCAGGAACAGCAACAGCACCACCGAACCCACGTAGCCGAACTCCTCGGCGAAGACCGCGAAGATGAAATCGGTCGACTGGATGGGCAGGTATTGCAGCTTCTGGGTCGAAAGGCCGAATCCCTCCCCCAGCACCCCTCCGGAGCCGATGGCCAGCAGGCTCTGCACCAGTTGATAGCCGTCACCCTGGGGGTCGTTCCAGGGGTTGAGGAAGGAGATCACCCGCAACCGCTGGTACTCGTTCACCATGATGCTGGCGGCGCCGAGGGCCCCTCCGGCCGCAGCGGTCCCCAGAAGCGAGAGCAGGGGCAAGCCGGCCGCCAGGGCCATGAACCAGAGCAGCAGGCCCGTCAGCGCGGCGGTGCTGAGGTTGGGCTGCTTGAGGATCAGCAACAGCAGGATGGAAAAGGTGCCCAGCCAGAGCATTTTCTGATCCAGGCCGATGCGCTTCCAGTGGGCGAACAGGGAGGCCCCCTGCAGCACCACGAAGGGTTTCACCAGCTCGGAGGGCTGGAGCTGGATCGGGCCGATCACCAGCCAGCGGCTGGCGCCATTGACCGTGCTGCCCGCCACCAGGGTGCAGGCAATCAGGGCCCCGCCGATCAGCACGGCCGGACCTGCCAGTCGCAGCCAGCGCCTCAGGGAGGTGCGCATCACCAGCCAGAGCAGTGCCCAGCTGGCGACCAACCAGATCGCCTGGCGCTTGAGGTAGTAGGCGGCATCCCCGTTCTCCCGGGCCGCCACCCACCAGCTGGCCGAGCCCAGGATCAGCAGCCCGGCCAGGCACCAGATCCCCACCATCACCAGCAGCAGCCTGGCTTCAGCGGGCCACTGGGCCCAGGCCAGAGGCGGCGGAGCAGGGCCTGCCTTCGCCACGCTCAGCTGATCGCGCGATCGTGAGTTGGCTTGGCTCCTGGGGCGTCGGGTCATGGTGGCCGGCAAGGACTGGCGCATGCAGCGCAGTTCCCCATTCAGCCGTGGCAGCAGCCTCGGGGGAAGGGGGTTGGGACAAAAAAAAGCCCGGCCAGGGCCGGGCTTTGCAGGTTTGACCAGCCAGGAGCGAGAGCTCTGAGGAGCGGTCAGTTGCCGACGTTGACCTGACGGCGACCCGTGACGAGCTCAACCTTGAGAATCTTGCCCCCCTGCTTCATGATCCGCTGCTGTTCAGCGAACCAGCTCTCGTAGGGCACCCACTTGGTGAAGAAGGTGTTCTGCAGTTCCCGCTGGCTCCTGACCTTTTCAGGACAGGGAATGCAGGCCGTGATCTTGAACAGGCGCATGTGGTGATCCTCGCGGGTTGGGCGTCGGGTCGGGATCAGTTGCCCAGGCCGGAGCTGATGTAGTCGAGGTAGGTGCCGAGTTCACGGCCAGCCTCGGGGCCCACCAGCGAAGCGGCTGCTTCCTTGATGGCCTGGATCGACTGGACGGTGGCGCCGATGGGCACACCCAGGGAGTTGTAGGTCTCCTTGAGCCCGTTCAGCACCCGCTCGTCGAGGATCGAGGTGTCACCCGCCAGCATGGCGTAGGTGGCGTAGCGCAGGTAGTAGTCCAGGTCGCGGATGCAGGCTGCATAGCGACGGGTGGTGTACATGTTGCCGCCCGGACGGGTGATGTCCGAATACAGCAGGGTCTTGGCGACGGCTTCCTTGATGATCGCTGCCGAGTTGGCACCGACGGTGGCCGCTGCGCGGACACGGAGTTCGCCGCTGGAGAAGTACTGCTCCAGCCGTCCGATCGAGGAGTCGTCCAGGTAGAGACCCTGGACGTCGGACTGGTTGATGACGTTGGTGATCGCGTCTTGCATGTGTCCTGGGAAGAGGCGGTGGGCAAGGAGAGGCGAAGCCTCAGGAGAGGGCGCCGATGACGTAGTCGAAGTAGAAGCCTGCCTCTTCGGCGTCGGCTCCCGTGAGCAGCCCCAGGGAGGCGTTCTTGAGCTCACGGACGACCTCGGCCATGGCCTCCAGGGGAGTGCCGAGCGCGCGATACATCTCGCGAGCCCCAATGATGCCGATTTCTTCGATCGGGGTGACGTCACCCGCTACAACGCCGTAGGTCACCAGGCGCAGGTAGTAGTCGACGTCACGCAGACAGGTGGCCGTCATTTCCTCGCCGTAGGCGTTGCCGCCGGGTGAGATCAGGTCGGGACGCTTCTGAAAGAGGCCGCCGCCAGCCTGCTTCACAATGCGCTCGCGGTTCTCGCCCAAGACCTGAGCCACCCGCAGACGGCGTTGACCGCCGGCGACGAAGGACTTGATCTGGTCGAGTTCGCCAGGGCTGAGGTAGCGGGCTTCGGCGTCCGCGTTGATGATCGAGTTGGAGACGATGCTCATGCAGTTCTGCCTCGAAACAAGCGGTCGCCGTAATGGAGACCGATATCCGGTGGGTAAGGGATGCCCCTCGCTCCTTCACTTCGTTGACGTGAACGCCAACGGTTTGATCGGGAGAGTGGGCTGGCGATCAGGCTTGCCGACCGCCGAGTCATTCTGCGGCAGAGGGGGCCGCCCCTCCCTGGGCCGGTAACAGTTCTTCACGGCAGTGTGATCGGGTCAAACCCCTTGGCTGGCAATGGCTCTGGCCTGTTCTGCGCCTAAGGGAAGACCCCTGAGTTTGTTCACACTTTGCAGGCTTGAACACGCGTCCCAGATTAATTCCCGATCAAAGATGAAGCTAAAGACATCATCTTTTCATGAAAAAATCCCCCGAACTTCCGTCCGGGGGTGAAGGTTCAGCCGGAGTGGGTCAGATCGCTCCACGCGGCGGCGGGGTCAGTCCGGCGTTGCCGGCGTAGAGCAGGGCCGTGCGGTTCACTGTGGCCAGGGGGATCCCATCGGCCGTGGCCATGCCCCTGAGGTAAGGAACGGTGTCGCGGCCGAAGCTGTCGGCGTACTCCTTGCCGGAGAGCAGGTCGTCGAGGGCGGCCCCCTGACCCTTCTTGCCGCGGGTGGCCAGGTACTGGCTCACCTCCTTGGGCTGGGCGGCTCTGCCGAGCAGGGCGAGGTAGGCCGCCGAGGCCGCCCGCAGCGGAGCCATGCGGTTGAGCCGTTGCTGGAAGAGATCGGAGCCGGCGATCACCGCCACGAATTCCGAGACCGACAGGCGCCCATCGCGCAGTTGCGATTCGGCATCACCCAGGCGCTCAGCGGCCAGGGGGACCCGGTTCAGCAGTTGCCTGTAGGTGGCTTCGATCACCTGCTGAACCATGGTCTCACCGGCGTCGGGCAGCAGCATCACCGGCTGGCCGAGGCTGCGGCGGCGGCTGAATCCCTGGGGGCGAGCTCCATCGAGGGCCTTGGCCATGGCAGCTCCGGGCTGGGGAGCCACCGCTGCGCTGAAGCCATTGGCGCTGACCTGGGCGCTCCAGCCGCCTGAACTCTGGCCGCGGGCCGGTGAGGTGGTCGCCCGGGCCGAGCTGCCGATGGTGGCGCTCCAGCCACTGGACGCGCTGCCGGGACTGGTTGGGGACACCCTCCAGCGGCGGCTGGGCTCGGGGGGTTGGCGCAGGCTCTTGGGGGGGCTGCTTGCAGGCCTGGCAGCAGCCTCCTCGCCTTCGGCGAAACGGGCTGTCCAGCTGCCTGTCACCTGGCGCAGGCGGCGGTCGGGCAGGTTGCGCGGCGTGATGTCACCACTGCTGCGGAAGCTGCTGGACGGGGCCACCTGCGGCCGCTTCACCGGGGTGAGGTCGGGAATGGCCGAGGGATCGAGGGCCCGGCGCAGGGCGGGAATCCTGCGGGCATTGAGGTCGGAGGGGGTGACGAAGCGCTCGTAGGGGACTGTGTCTTCCCCGAAGGCCGTGAGGTATTCGGGGCTGTTGACCATGGCGTCGACGACGCCGTAGAAGCCATGGCGCGCCGCCGTGTCGAAGTAGCTGTTGATCTCACGCCGCCCGAAGGTGGGCCGCCCGAGCAGGCGACGGTGCATCACCTCGATGGCCTTGGTGATGTACAGGTTGGCCCAGTAGCGGCGGCGGAAGGCGTTCGAGCGCGCCACCTGGCGAATGAACTCGCGCAGGCTGATGTCGCCATTCTCGAGCTTGATCTCCTCGACCTTCAGCTGCTCGCCGGCGTAGCCGGTGGTGCCGAGCACCTGCACGTACACGGCCCTGATCACGGCCTGGGTGCTGGCTTCGGTGCCGCGGATGCTGGGTTGGCCGCCGCGGCGGGGCACTGAAGAGCCACCGGTGGCGATCTGTTGCAATCTCACCACCTTCGGACCGACGCGCCGGGGGGTGGAGGCCCGGAACTTGGGGCTGTCCATCTGACCGGGCTGGGCCATGCCATTGCCCACCAGGATGCGCCGGCTGTCGTCGTTGAAGGGGGCCGGCCGGGTGGCCACCGAGGCCGTTCCCGAGGGGAAGATCGCCCCGTAGTTCAGACCCAGGGGATCGTTGCCGCCGCCGTAGGGGTGCTGATCGGGCAGGGGCTGGCGGTACGCCGCGTAGAGCGTGATGTATTGCGGGGCACCCTCGAAGGGCGCACTGAAGCGGAACAGCTTGCGGTTCGATCCCCAGCCAGCGCTCTCCTGAGCCTCTTCACCGAGACCGCGCAGGTAGGGAACGGTTTCCTCCCCGAAGGTCT
>NZ_JAGQBY010000070.1:0-15884 GCF_024345875.1 Synechococcus sp. EJ6-Ellesmere | reverse complement strand
GGGACTCAGGCCCCTGGGCCTGGGCGGACGCCTGCACCAGCAGATCGCCGCAGGCGTTGCTGCACAAATTGGCGAACACAAAGCTCTCGGTACTGAAGGCTTCCAGGGCCCCAAGCTGGGCTGGAGCCCGTTCGCTGGAGCGTGGGGCCAGGTGCCGGCGCTTCAGTTCGAGCTTCCAGACCCGATGGCCCCCCTGCAGGTCGCGGCTGACGACTCCAAGACCCGAGCCATCGCCGAGGGCCACGGTCTGGGGGATGGAGGGCCATACGGGAGTCAGGGGCCTCCAGGCCCCCCCGGCTGTGCGAAGTCGCACCTGCTCGCCTCCGGGCACGGGCACCACGGCCAGAAGATCGGGGCGGGGATCCCAGAACCAGCGCTGGGGGGGAAGGGACAGCCCCCGCTGGTCGCGCCCCTCCAGCCGCAACTGCAGGGGTTCTTCAATGCGGGTCCCGACGGCGGGCAGCAGCAGCAGCGGATTGCCCTCCCCCTGGATGCTGAAGGGCAGGGGCGGTTGCAGCTGGCTGCTCGTGGCCACGCTGGGAGCCCGCATCGGCCGACTGAAGCGCAGGCTCAGAGCCGCCGGTCCGGAGCTGGCGCTGGCCTGGCGCAGCTCCAGCAGGCGTGGGGGCCGGTGCCAGAGCACTTGCTGCTGCAGCAGAGCCACGGCCACAGCGACGATCAGCATCACTCTCAGGCGCTTCTGCCGGCGCCACCAGTGCAGTGGAGACACCCTCATGGCTCCAGCGGTTGGCGGGGCCTGGGGATCGGCTCCACCCGCCGGGCTTCCACCACGCTGCGTTGGCGGCCTCCCACCGATTCACTCACCATCACCCCCTCCAGGAGCAGCCACTGGTCAGCCCGGGGGCTGGGCTGACCGGCGGGCCAGCGCACCGGCAGCCCCACCGGCACGGCATCCACCAGGCAACAGCGCACCAGCAGGCGGGCCAGGTGCGGCTCCTCGCCGGGCATGGGCAGAACGAAACCGCTGATGCGCACCGGATCTCCCGCGTAGAGCCGGGGATCAGGTTCGGCGCGCAGCAAGCGCACCCAGTCGGTGAGGCTGCGCTGTGCGGGAGGGAGCACGAAGCTCAGGCCCGGCTCCTCCAGCAGGTTGGCCTGGCGGTTGGCGGCCAGATCGGCAAAGGAGGGTCTGGGGGGCAGGGCCAGCACCGCCAGTGCCGCGCCGATGCTGAGCAGGGAGGTCCAGCGGCCGCTGGCGCGGCTGCCGTCGCGCCAGCGACCGCTGATCTCCACCGCGGCCAGCAGCAGCAGCAGGATCCCGCTGCCCCACACCAGCGGATGGAACACAGCCCGCAACAGCAGATCAAGCCGTCCGCTCAGGGCGCTCTGCAACAGTGCAACGCCCCAAAGAGCCAGCGCCAGGGCCTTGAGCCGGCCAGGGCTCAGAGCAGAACCAGGTTGACCCATTGACCGATCAGCAACACCACCAGGGACGCCGCCCCGGCCGTGAGCAGAATGGCGCGGGGCCGCAACAGGATGCCGAACAGCCCCACGAGCTTGAGGTCCATCACCGGCCCCAGCAGCAGGAAGGCCAGCACCGCCCCGGGGGTGACCTGGGCGGCAAAACCCAGGGCCAGAAAGGCATCCACGCTGGAGCACACCGAGACCACCAGGCTGAGCAGCATCAGGCTCAGGATCGAGAGGGTGGGGGTGCCTCCCACCGCGATCAACCACTGGCGCGGCACCACGGTCTGCACCAGGGCGGCGATCGCGCAACCCATCACCAGCAGCAGGGCCAGCTCCAGAAACTCGCTGCCACCGTGGGAGAGCACCTGTCCCAGGGGGGGACGGCGGCTGGATCCACCCAGGGCGGGGACGGCGGCGCTGGCCGGGGCTCCGATCAGGCCACTGCGCCGCTCCAGCAGCGTCACCTCCCCCAGGGGCTGACTCAGCCGTCGCTCCTCCAGCAGAGCCGGCTGCAACAGCTGGCTGTCGGGCAGGAGCCGCAGCAGCGTGGCCAGGGCGACCGCGATCAGGAGGGCCCCCAGGGGCCGTGCCGCCAGCAGCCAGGGCTGATCGGGGAAGGCGGCCCAGGTGCTGGCCAGCACGATCGGATTGAGCACCGGTGCCGCGAAGAGAAACCCCAGGGCGGTGGCGATCGGTGCCCCCTTCACCAGCAGGTGCCGGGCCATGGGCACGTTGCCGCATTCGCAGGCGGGCAGAGCAAAGCCCAGGGCCGCACCGCTCAGGGGGCCCAGCAGCGGGTGGGCGGGCAGGGCTCGCACCCACTGCCCCCCGGGGCTGATCCAGCGAGCCAGGGTGGAGAGGGCCACCCCGATCAGCAGAAAGGGCATCGCCTCCACCAGCAACGCCTGGAACAGGGCCCAGGTGGTGGCCAACCGCTCCACGCCCATCACGGCCGGCCCTGGGCGAACCACTCGGGGGTGGCCTCGTAACAGGCGGCGTTGCGCTCGTTCTCGCGCGCCTCCACCTTCCAGCAGCTGCTGCGGCCCTTGTCGCGAGCGCGCAGGAGCTCGTTGGCCCAGCCCCAGACCAGCTCAGCGCTGCTCTCCATCCCCACGTTGGCCATCACGCGCAGGTCGAGGGCTCCCTGATCGTGCAATGAGCGCCACTGCTCCAGCAGCGGGTCATCGGCATTCACCAGGAAGGTGTGATCAAATTGCCCGGCCAGTCGGGCCTCCAGCTCTTTGAGGCCCGAGAAATCCACCACGAAGCCGTTGACATCGAGCTCTCTGGCCCGAAACCAGCAGGTGAAGCTGCGGCTGTAGCCGTGCACGAAGCGGCAGTGGCCCCGGTGCCTCCACTGGCGGTGGCAGCAGGGGTAACCGCTGAACTGTTTCGAGCAGGTGAACAGGGCCATCTCCGGGATGGGAGAGGATCGCAGCAGCCGGACTCCCCTCCTTGGAGGCATCATTTCAGCCCCCCCGCCCGATCGGGGCCGACCCCGCCCCCTGGTTGGATCAGCTGCGCTTCGATGGGGCCGGCCTGATTCCCGCCATCGCCCAGGACTGGCTCGATGGGGCGGTGCTGATGCTGGCCTGGATGAACCAGGAGTCGATCAAACGGACCCTGGCCACGGGTGAAGTGCACTACTGGAGCCGCTCCAGGGCCGAGCTGTGGCACAAGGGCGCCACCAGTGGCCATCTGCAGCGGCTGAAGGGCCTCCGCTACGACTGCGACAGCGACGTGCTTCTGCTGACCGTGGAGCAGGTGGGGGATGTGGCCTGCCACACGGGTAGGCGCAGCTGCTTCTTCACAGCCGCCGGCAGCGAGGCGATCAACGCTTCGGCTCCCGGCGTCCCCCCGGCCGATGCCTGCACCGAGCTGGCGAGGCAGATCAAGGATCGCCGCGATCATCCCGTGGAGGGCAGCTACACCAACCGCCTGCTGGAGGGAGGTGACAACCGCATCCTCAAGAAGATCGGTGAGGAGAGTGCCGAGTTCGTGATGGCCTGCAAGGACGACGAGGCCGATGGCATCGCCGGGGAGGCGGCCGATCTGATCTTTCACCTCCAGGTGGCCCTGGCCCAGCACGGGGTCGAGTGGCGCCGGGTGCTGGAGGTGCTGGCCGCCCGCCGTGGCGCTCCTCGCCGGAGTTGAGGAGTTGAGGCCGCGAATAGGGTCGGAGAACTTGAGCCAGGCCCCTTGTCTCCTTCGCCCCAGGACAGCTCCGCCAACTGTGGAGGCCGCCCGCCGCTTGTGGCCACCGGCGTCGCCCCCCTGGGGATCATCTCGATCGGGATCGTTCCCATGGGTGTGGTGGCCATTGGCGTGGTGCCGATGGGGGTGATCAGCCTCGGGGCCGTCTCGATGGGTCTGGTGTCGGCGGCGGTGGTGAACATGGGGGTGCTCACCGCAGGGGTCACCACGATGGGCGTGTGGTGGGCCGGCCTCGAGGGCCATGGACTGGTGCGGCTGAACCCACCGGCGACCCCGCCTGTGTCCTTGCCGGTGGATCCCGCCAGGACACCTGCTCAGCACCACCACCAGAACACGCCCTAGGGCGGCAGTCCGAAGCGACTGGGCTGCTGATACAGCCAGCGCACAGTGGCCCGATCGCGAGCACTGAGGCTGAGCACCGGCTGGGCGCCGGGCACAGCCGCCATGGCATCCGCTGGTTCATCGCTGTGGCCCCAGAGCCCGATGGCGTGGCCAAGCTCGTGCAGCGCGGTGGCCTGAAGGGCCTCCAGGCGCTGATCGGGGCTCAGCAGTACCTCCACACGGGGCTCCAGGTGCCAGGCACCCTGGCGCTGGACCTCCAGCAGCTCAAGCAGGGCCCGGCCATGGCTGGCCCGGCGGCGCCCGTTGGCATCCAGGAGCGGAGGTCGGCGCCGTTGGATCAGGATCTGGGCCCGGGCGGGATCACTCACCATCACCAGGGTGAGTTCTGAGGCCCAGCTGGTCAGGGCACCGTTGACCGCCTGCTGCCAGCGTTGCTCGAAGCGAGAGCCGGGTCCGGTCTCCCCCAGGGGCTGCACCCAGACGCACCAGCGATCGAGCCGGGGCCAGCCCAGGGGTGTGGTCTCCAAGACGTGTCGGTAGTCGTGGCTGCCGCTTGGCCCGGCTGGTGTTGGCCTTTGAGCTGTAGCCGTGCCATCGACTGCTGAGGGAGAGGGTCTGGCGGCACGGCTGGCGCTGGCAACGGGACAACTCTGCTCGCCTTCAGAATCTGCCCCTGCTGGGGGTGCTTCTGCAACCGGAGCCACCAGGATCAGCGCGATCAGCACAAGGGCGTGCAGACCTGGACGGAGCCGTGAAAGGAGGAAGCCTGACACCCAGTGCCCTCAGCCCGGCAGACCCACGCCACGGGCGATCAGCGTGGCCAGCAGGGGGATGGTGGCGAAGCCCACCAGCTCGATGTTGAGAATCCAGCCCAAACGGTTGGCCAGGCCCTGGCTCACCTTGGGCAACTCCCCCTTCCGCAATGGCAGGGCCCAGAGGATGTAGGTGACCGTGGGGTAGAGCGAGAGGGCTCCCACGCTGAGATACACCCCCACCTTCCACCAGAACAGAGGATTCTCGGTGTAGAAGCTGCTGCCCTGGCCGTAGTGCAGCACCCGCAGGATGCCGCTGAGCAGCACCAGCAAAGCGGCGATCCCGTAGACGATGTCGGTGATGACCATCGTGATGGCCACCGAGCGATCGGGATCAGGCCGGATCAGGCGGCGCTCCAGCACCAGGGCCCCGAAGCAGACCATGAAGCTGAGGTAATGGACATAGGCCACGGCTGCACTGGGCAGAACGCCGGTGGGCAGCACCAGGGCAGCGGGCAGATGAACCAGGGCTGTCATGGCCAAAGCCTTGCTCGGTCGGGGGCATGACGGTAGCGAGCCAGAGGCAGCGCCGAGCCGCCAGCCGAGCTGATCATGTCGCAGGCATGTGCTGGAACCACATTCGAAATTCATTCCGAATACCGAAGCAAGTTGGAAGTTGGAAGCCTTTCTGGTGGTTTTGAGAGAAATGAATTTCTGCTCTAGATTCAACGAAGCTTCGAGGTAATACATGGCCAGCTCGTTGAGTGCCTTTCTCGGAGAGATTGGACGTCATCAACTGCTCACCCCGACCCAGGAGCTCACCCTCGGGCGAAAGGTGCAGGCGATGGTCGCGCTCAATGAGCGTTGTGCCCAGGCCGGTGGCAACGGAGAAGCCTGCGACTACAACGATGTGGAGCGTCGCACCATCCGCACGGGTGAGCGGGCCAAGGATCAGATGATCACGGCGAATCTGCGCCTGGTGGTGAACCTGGCCAAGCGCTATCAGGGAAAGGGTCTGGATCTGCTCGACCTGATCCAGGAAGGAACCCTTGGCCTGGTGCGGGCTGTCGAGAAGTACGACCCCACCCGCGGCCACCGTTTCAGCACTTATGCCTACTGGTGGATCCGCCAGGGGCTGAACCGTGCCCTCTCCACCCAGAGCCGCACGATCCGCATCCCGGTGAATGTGAACGAAAAGCTCACCAAATTGCGCGCCGCCAAAGCAAGGCTGCTGCAGGCCAATGGCCTCACGGCCTCGCCGCAGGAGCTGGCCGCCAACATGCACCTTCCACTCGCGGAGGTGGAAGACCTGCTGTCCTGTGAACTGCGCAGTGTCACGGTCAGCCTGCAGGGGGTGGTCAAATCCAAGTCGGATCCCACCGAGCTGGTGGATGTGCTGGCCAGCGATGAAATGCCCCCCATGGAGCGGGCTGAGCTGGCTGAGCGCAGCGCGTCGGTGTGGAGATTGCTGGACGTCTCGAATCTCACCCCCCGTGAGCGCACGGTGGTGATGCTGCGCTTCGGGCTCGATGGCGGCCATGAATGGCGCACCCTCGCCGAGGTGGCTCGACAGCTGGGCTGCAGCCGCGAGTATTGCCGTCAGGTGGTGCAGCGGGCCTTGCGCAAACTGCGCAAGGCCGGCGTCCAGAGCGGCCTCGTGGAAGCGGGCTAGGGCCGGATCACCGTCCGAAATCGGACTGAAACCGTCCTTGTCTGCTCAGGCTCAGCTGACGATGATGACGGTGTCCGTTGCTCCTAGAGCGAGCTATGGCTCCAATCGATTCCGGCTTTTCCGATTTCTCCGATGGGTCCTCCTCCAGAGGAGACTCAGATGTGGGGGATCAGACCACCGTTGAAGCGGAAGTGCTGGAGAGCACGGTGGTCGATGAGGGGATTTTGCAGCGGCTGTTGCGCAGGGCAGGCCGTGCCATCGCCCTGCCGGCTCTGGAATGCCTGGAACTGCTGCTGGATGGCAGTACCCCTAGCCAGGTGCGGTTGACGATGCTTGCGGCACTCACCTACCTGCTGCTGCCATTCGATCTCATCCCTGATTTCATTCCAGCTGCCGGCTTCAGCGATGATCTGGTGGCGCTCACGGCATTGCTAGGCCTAACGGGGCGCCACCTGACCCCAGACATCCGCTCCAGGGCCCGGCGCAAGCTGGATCGCTGGTTCCCCCCCGGCCGTTGATGCCAGACCACAGCAGCCCTCCAGCCAGCACGGCACCTGCCGGGCATGCATTCCTGAGCGGCGAACAGCTGGAAGATCTCCAGACCTTCCTCAAAGACTGGCTGCGCCACCAGGGACGCACGCAAGCCGACCTGCGACGGGCCCTGCGCGCTGAATCGATCCGGATGCCGGTGTTGCTCGATACCCTCCAGCAACTCCATGCGCAGGGGGGGCTGAGCGCCCTGGCGGCCCGGCTCTGTGGCATCGAGGAGCTCTGGCAGCGGGACGAGGGGGAACCAGGCCATCCGAATGAGGCGGGAGAGATTTCCCAGAGTCAGTTGGATCTCCTGCTTGAGGAGATCCGACAGGACCAACGGATTTAGCCCCAGGAAGGCAGAGTGGCAGCAGCCACGACGCTCTCCATGGCACCCATTTCCCCCAAGACCCTGACGAGCCCAGGGCAGATTCCACCGTCTGCCGCGCCACTGTTGATGGCGGTTCTTGCTCTGCTCGCTCTGGCCCCCTCAGTCCTGCGGGCCCAGAGCCTGCGCTACAACCTCGGCCCTGGCAGCAACGTGGGCGTACCCACTCAGGTGGAGCCCACCGATTGCGTCACCGACCCCAAGGATGGGTCCGTCACGTGCAACACCAAGCTCAGGAACCCGCCTGGTGACACCCCAGCTCGACCCAAATTCGAGCCCTTCAATAATTGATGGCCAGATTCTCCGGCCTGTTCGACGACGAGGCGTTCCTGGCGCTTGTCGACCGTTTCGAGCGTCAACTGGCCAAGGCGCTCTCGATCCTCCTCTGCGTGGTGCTGGTCGCCTCCACCTCACAGCTGATTTTTCGGGTGTGGCAGGAGTTCTTCAACCCCAACACCGGCTGGCTGGGTAACGATCTGATCAAAATCCTCGGTGATGTCCTCACCGTTCTGATCGCCTTGGAGGTGCTGCAGAACGTCACCGCCTACCTGCGCCACCATGTGGTTCAGATTGAGCTGGTGCTGCTCACCGCCCTCACCGCCGTGGCCCGGAAGGTGATCGTGCTTCAGCCCGGTGCGGAGGACAAACCTCTGCTGCTGGTTGGACTGGGAATCACGGTGGTGAGCTTGTCGGCGGGCTACTGGCTGGTGCGCTCCTCCACCCTGATGGAGAAGGCGTCCAGAAGAGGGCGAGCCAAAGTGTTCCGGGAGCCGGATCAGTAGCCACCACCCGGTGACGTCGACGGGGCGCGATCAGCAGGCTGTCGCCTGCGGCCAGGTCCCGCGCTTCCGCTTCATCCTCGAAGCGCAACCTGGCGCTTCCGCGAAGCACCAGCACCCATTCGGTCTCCGGCTGGTCGTACCACCGGCCCATGGCGGTGCTGTGGGCACAGGAGTGAATCCGCTCCAGGCGCAGGACAGGGCTCTCCAGCAGCACATCCAGCCTTTCCTCCCCTGCCGCAGGACAGGGGCTGTCCAGCAGGTTGCCCGGTCCAGCACTCCTCCTTGCTCCAGGGACTGGTTCTCCCCAGCGCCTGCCGATCTCATAGCCCTGTGCCCTGGCCAGGGCTACCACCTCGTGGTGGCTGGAGCAGGCCGCGAGGACCTCCCGCAGCTCGGGACGCGTTTCGCTCTGGGCCACGAAGGCGTTGAGCTGGCGCACCTTCTCGAGAAAAGCCTGCAGCTGCTCCTCGGCCATGGCAGGGCGCTCAGTCGAGCGTCAGATCCTTGACCATACGGAAGCGGCGAAAGGGCACCGAGGCGATCGTGAGCTCCTCGATCCAGTCGACGCACCAGCCCTCCCGCTCGAACAAGGGGCGGGAGAGGAAGCTGGCTTCGGTGCAAAGCCGCCGGCTGCCGTAGCCCCGAGCGAGTGATTCGAGAGCCTGCAGCAGGGCTGTGCCCCGGCCCTGGCGGCTGGCCCGTCCGCGGCAGTAGAGCAGAGAGATGCGATCGGCTGGCTCCAGCACCGCGAAGGCCTCGATCACCGCGCCAGCGTCGGAGCAGCTGGCCAGACCCACTCCCTGCTCGAGGATCGTCTCGAGGGGGGAGCTCTCGAGCACCACATCCGCCCAGGCCTTCACTTGCTCTGGTGTGTAGAGCACTGGGGCCTGGCTGAGCACAGCGTCGCGGTACACCTCGCGCACCTCTTCGAGATCCTGGGGGGTGAGGGGTCGCAGGCTGTGCATGGATCGCCCCTGGCTGGCTGCTGGGAGGGTATCGGGGCGGCTCAACGATTTAAGACAACTTTGCTGTGGCCGTTGGGAATGGCCGAGTGCCGCGAGGCCTGCTGCATAGCGTGGACGCAGGTTCAGCGTTTGGCCGTGTCCACACGGCGAACGTCAGGGATCGCCATGGCCGACTCACGAGCGCTCAGCATCGGTGAACTGGAAGCGGGATTTTCGGCCTATTGCCAGGCCCTGCGCCGGCTTGTGGCCGACGGACGCAGCCTCGAGCGCATCGAGCGCACCCTCTGCTGGCACAACCTCAGTGCCTTGCACAGCTCGCTGCCCCAGCGTTACCGCTCACCTGAGGATCTGTACCGCCGCTACCTGCGGGCCCTTGCGGCTGAGAAACCGTCAGACTGACGCTCCTGGCGTGAAGGGAGCCCGGATGTCCTCGATGCAAGCCTCATCCCCCGGCCCCCAGGCCTGGCGCCGGTGGCTGGGATTTCTGGCGTTGCTGGGCCTGCTGCTGCTGATCTGGTGGCCCCGGCCGGTGTGGGGTGAATCTCCAGCGGCTTCCGGCGAAAGCCTGTTCGCGAACCACTGTGCCGGTTGCCACATCAACGGCGGAAACATCTTGCGCCGCGGCAAGACCCTCAAGCTCAAGGCCTTGGAGCGCAATGGCATCACAGGCCCCGGGGCCATCGCCGCCATTGCCTCAGCCGGCCTGGGTCAGATGTCGGGGTATGGGGAGGTGCTGGGGCCAGGGGGGCCAGAGGCGGTGGGCGGCTGGGGGGGGCAGCAGGCGCTGGGGGACTGGGCTGCAGAGGCGAAAACCGTGTGATGGAGGGGGGGACTGCGGGAGCGTCACCTGTCCGTTCACCTCCGCCGCCCGCCAGATCTCGCGCTGGGTGAATGAAATGGCCGTGACCAAGCCCATGGGCTCGTTGACCGCCTGGCCTCATGTGGATGTGCCTTCATCGCCATCCCTGATCGCCCCACATCTGAGTTCCCCGCAGGGCTTCAGAAGGCCTGAATCCAGGGGTAGACCTCCACACTGGTCCAGATCCCCTGCCGCCAGTAGACATCTCCTTTGACCAGGGCCTCCACCTGCTCCTGGCTCTCGGCTTCATAGAGACCGAACACCCTGGTGTTGCAGGCGGTGGGCCCGAGGGTGAGCAGTACTCCTCCCTCCTTCTGCCGCCGCAACCCGGCCAGATGCTCGTCCCGGAAGGGCCCGCGCCGCTCGAGCACGTCGGGGCTGTAGGTGCCCCAGAGGATGAATTTGGCCATCGGTTGCCCCTGTGGGAATGCTTCAGGTGAGGAAGGTTAAGGGTGGGCTGGACGGTTGATCTGCCGACCGGCGTGACCCACGACTGGCAGCGACGAGCAGCTCTCCTGAGCGCTCAGCCCTTGACGCCCCGGCCCAGGAGCAGGTCACGGGCGCCATTGACCAGTTGCATGGTGTCGTGTTGGCCGCCGCGGTCGGGGTGGTGCTCGGCGGCAGCCAGCTTCCAGGCGCGGGTCACATCTGGGGCCGTGATGCGGCCGCAGCGGGGAAGGTGCAGCCGCTGGCGAGCCACGATGGCGTCGAGGTCGGGGTGCTTGCCGAGGGGCCCCCAGTCGGCCTTGCTCAGGGCTGGGTTGCGTTTCCTGCCGCCCTTGGCCTGGGTTTTGGCGCGGCCGCCGCTGGTTCGTGTGGCCTTGTTGGTCCCGAACCCTTTGCTCGGCTCCCGCTCAGCTGGCCTCGTGCGAGCCAGGGGTGAGACAGGCTGGCGCAGGGTCTGGGGCATCTTCGTCACCAATCTTGAGTCAAGCCTGATGCATCACGGACCACTGACCGAGTGGCCGGGGCGAACAATCCTGGACCAGGTGTTCATCCGCAGACAGTGACTACAGAATAGCAACTGCTTGTCAAGCTACAGAAATACTCCGTTACGTTGCCTCAAGTCCTGGGTTCGCCCATGGCCGCCGTCACACTTCGGTTCAACAGCCTGCGGCCTTGAGGCACCGGGGCCCAGACAGTCCAGAGAACTTCCTGCTTCCCATGACCCTCCACCAAGGCCAGATGGTCCGGCTCACCAGCAGCCCTGACCACACCTATCAGGTGCTCAGCATCGACGCCGATTCCAGCACCTGCTGGGTGCGCCGCTGGCCCCTCTCACGCCATGGCTCACCAGCCTTCGCGCTGGCACTCGATCAGCTCCAGCAGCTCGACACGGCCAGCGCCTGAGCGATCCATCCGTGCCTGACCTCCAATTCAAGGAGACCCCGTTGTGATTCCCATCCGTTATCTGATCTGTTCCCGCCTCCTCGGCGGCACCACCCGCCTGCTCCTGCTGGGAGCGCTCACGGCCACCCTCGGCGAACTTTTCGTGCACATCGCCCTCTGATTGCCGCGCTGCTTAAGTGCAGGCAGCCCTGAACCAGGACATGAACCTGGCCGAAGCGCCTCTCGATCAGCCGCTCGAGCTGCTCAGCCTCCCCAGTCGTCCCAGCCTCGAGAGTCGCCTGCGCGCCATGGGGGTAAAGCCGGGCTGCCACCTGGTGGTGATGCGCCGGGGGCGACCCGGGGGCATCCTGCACCTGCGCATGGGCCTGCTGGATTTCATGCTGCGCCGAGCGGACGCCGCCCAGATGGAGGCGCTGCCGCTCA
The DNA here is from genome assembly GCF_024345875.1 of Synechococcus sp. EJ6-Ellesmere. NCBI lineage: Bacteria > Bacillati > Cyanobacteriota > Cyanophyceae > Synechococcales > Synechococcaceae > Synechococcus > Synechococcus sp. EJ6-Ellesmere. Next base: position 4,178 of record NZ_JAGQBY010000070.1, on the reverse strand, counting down.
GCCAAAACCGAGTCGAAGCCCTCCCTGATACGTGAGGAAGGCCATCACCCAGGCCAGGCTGAACGACCACACCAGCGACAGCGCCACGAAGCGTCCGCTGCGACTTTCCCTCAGCTGCACCGCCACTGTTGAGAGGCAGGGTGTGTACAGCAGGGTGAACATCATGAAACTCAGGGCCTGCAGCGGCCGGATCGCACCCACCACCGCGCTGGCCAGCGCACTCTCGCGGGTGGCATAGATCACCGCCATGGCCCCCAGCAGGATTTCCTTGGCGATGAAGCCGAAGATCAGCGAGATGGTCAGCTCCGGGTTCATGCCGATCGGCCCCAGCAGCGGCTGCACCAGCCGGCCGATCTGGCCCGCCAGTGACTGGCCGGAGAGGTGATCCACCCCCGGGGGGAGGTTGTTGAGCAGCCAGATGGCGATCACCCCCAGAATGATGAAGCGGCGGGTGGTGAAGAAGAACGTCACCATCTCGCGCCAGGCCCGGCTGAACACCGTGCCCAGGCTGGGAGCTCGGTAAGGGGGCAATTCCAGTACGAACCCCCCCTGGCTGGGGAACACCCGTTTGAACAGCAGGGCGGTGAGCACCGCTGCCGCGAAACTGACCACATAGAAGCCGAAGATCACCGCCCCAGCTGCCCACCAGGGCCTGGGAAAGAAGGCGCCGGCCATGAAGACAAACACCGTGAGCCTGGCCTGGCAGAGCGAGAATGGGATCATCAGCATTGCCAGCCAGCGCTGGGGCCTCTCGCGGATCACCCGGGTACCCATGATCGCCGGCACGTTGCAACCGAAGCCCATGATCTGCAGCACAAAGCTGCGGCCATCGAGGCCCAGCCAGTGCATCACCCCATCCATCAGAAAGGCCGATCGGGCCAGATAACCCGAGTCTTCGATCAGGGCGATCATCATGTAAAAGAGAAAGATGATCGGCATGAAGCTGATCACCGTGGTAGCCCCCATCCACAGCCCTTCGCTGAGCAGCCGGCTGAAAAAATCCGGCAGGGCCAGGCTCTGCAGGGCCGGTTGCAACAGCTTGACCTCCACCGCGTCGAACAGGGTTCCCAGCCAAGACTGGATCGGTCCGCCCACGGCATAGATCAGCTGGAACACCGCCAGCATCACCACCAAGAAACTGAGGAGCCCCAGCAGTGGGTGCAACAGCAGCCGATCAAGGCGGTCGCGCTGGGGATCCGGATTGGGTTGGTCGTGGCCCTCGATGCAGCTCGCCACCAGCCGGGCCTGGTGCGCCTCCAGCTCCGCTTCAGGCACCAGCCGGGTGAGCGCGGGCTGCAGCTGGTCAAAGCCGTGGATGCGCTCCAGCAGCGTGTCGAGTCCCTCGCCCCGGCGGGCACTGATCACCAGCACCGGCAGCCCAAGATCGGCAGCCAGGCGCTGGTGGTCGATCCGCACCCCGTATCGCTGGGCTTCATCGCCCATGTTCAGCGCCAGGATCAGGGGCAGTCCGGTGGCCTGCAGCTCCAGGGCCAGTCTCAGCTGGGTGTTGGCATGGCTGGCATTGAGCACCACCACCGCCAGATCCGGGCGGGTGGCGCTGAGGAAGCGGCGCACGACAGCTTCATCCTCACTGCTGCCGCGCAGGTCATGGATGCCGGGCAGATCGATCAGGTCGTAAGGGCGGCCGGCGGCATCGGCGGGCAGGGAACCCCGCAGCAGTTCCACCGTGAGCCCAGGCCAGTTGGCCACATGGGCGTGGCCGCCGGTGAGCTTGTTGTACAGCGTCGACTTGCCGGTGTTGGGCAGCCCCAGCAGGGCCACCTGCACTGCGGAGGCCGTGGTCATGGCTGGGGTTCAGACCCCGCCGCCGCCACCCGGCGGAACACCAGCAGACGGTTATTGGCAGGCATCGGCAGATCGTCGATGGCCCGCAATCCGCAGCCAGCGGCCAGGGCGGTGAGCGCCTGGGCGTCGCGCACCCCCATGGCGGGATCGAGGCTGCGCAGGTGCTGATCGAAGGCGGCGTTGCTTGGGCTGGTGTGACGGCCGCCATCGTGGAAGGGGCCGTAGAGCAGCAACAGCCCTGACCTCCGCAGCACCTGGGCGCTGCCCTCGAGCAACTTCGGCACGGCGCTCCAGGGCATGATGTGGACCGTGTTGGCGCTGAACACCGCGTCAAAGGGGCCCGCGGGCCAGTGCGGCTGGAGCACGTCGAGTTCCACGGGTTCGAGCAGCCAGCCCAGTTGGCCGTTGGCCTGACCCTCCAGCTGGCAGCGGCGGTGCAGATCGCTCAGGTTGACGGCCCGGTCGCTGGGCTGCCATACCACCGGCAGATGGCGGCAGACATGAACGGCGTGCTGGCCTGTGCCGGAGCCCACTTCCAGCACCCGGTGGCCTTCCTCCAACCACTGGCGCAGGACCTCGAGGATCGCTTCCTTGTTGCGTTCGCAGGCCTCCGAATGGGGCAGGGAAACGTTCGAATCCTCAGGTGCCATGGCCGTCCTCAGGCATCGAGGGCCCGGCGAAGGTCGGCGATGAATCGGGCGGCGGCGGGGGCTGGATCCAAGCCCTGCTGATGGGCCGCCGCCATCACCTTCACCAGGGCGCTGCCCACGATCGCTCCATCGGCACCCCAGTCGCGCACCTGACGGGCCTGTTCGGGACCCGAAATGCCGAAGCCCACCGCCACCGGTCTAGGCCCCAGGCCCTTGAGTTGTTGCACCAGATCGCCCACCCGGCTCTCCAGGTTCGTGCGTACACCGGTGACCCCCGTGACGCTCACCAGGTAGGTGAATCCACGGCTTGCCTCAGCAATTCTCGCCATCCGCTCGACGGGAGTGGTGGGGGCCACCAGCAGCACCAGATCGAGGCCGTGGCTGGTGGCGATGGGCGAGAGACGCTCTGCCTCCTCCAGGGGCAAGTCGGGTACCACAAGACCTGCGGCACCGGCGGCGGCGGCCTCGCGGCAGAACGTCTCGAGCCCGCGGTTGAGCAGCGGGTTGGTGTACGTGAAAAGCACCACGGGCAGCGTCAGCTCACCCTTCAGGCTGGCGAGCATCTCCAGCACAGCAGTGGGGGTGGTGCCGGCGGCGAGGGCCCGGCTGGCGGCGGCCTGAATCACCGGCCCGTCCGCCAGGGGATCGCTGTAAGGGATACCGAGCTCGATCAGATCGCTTCCCTCGGCCTCCAGGGCCAGCAGGGTGGCTCGGGTGGTGGAGAGGTCGGGATCGCCCGCCATCAGGAACGGCATGAGGGCGCAGCGCCCCTGATGCTTGAGCTCAGCGAAGCTTCGCTGGATCGGGGTGCTGGCGAGGGTGGCGGGAGCGGCGCTCATCGGGGCCGTTGGGCGAAGGCAGGCATGCTCCGAGCCTATGGGGTCAGGCTGCGGCGTCGTCCTGCCACTGGCCGATCTCCCGCAACAGCTTCTCCTGCTCTGCAGGGCTGAGGGCATCGAATTCCTTCTGCAGCTCTTCGGTGGTGAGGGCATCGAAGGCGGCGCGGTAGCGGCGGCGCTGCTCCATGAAACTCATCTTTCCGGTGACCACCCGCAGCAGGTAGGTGCCCGTCCAGCCCATCACCAGGAGAATCAGCAGCGCTTCGGCGGCGATCCCGGCCGAAAAGCCCTCGAAACCCGCCGCCTTGAAGCCCGCATAGCCGAGGCCTCCGGCCAGGAACACCCCCAGCCCGATCAGCAGTGCCTGGCCCCGGTTCATTCCCCCTGACCCGCCATGCGCAGATTCAGGAAGGGGGCGAACAGGATCAGGCCCGGGAAGAACAGAAACACCAGGCCGTAGACCGCCGTGCGCTCGATCTTGCCCATCACGGTCCAGCGCTTGTGCATCCAGGCATAGAGGGCCAGGGGCACAACCACGAGGTAGGCGCCAGCAAGCACCAGATAGGCGCCCAGCACCAGCAGAGTTTCAGAGGAGATCGACCCCAGATCCATCGTTATGGAGCTGAGCAACCCAGGGAGCGGCACAACCGTGGAGGCAAGGTGACGCAAATCTAGGATCCCTGGGTCGGGGGCATGGCGGAATTGGTAGACGCAGCGGACTTAAAATCCGCAGGCCGCAAGGCTGTGGGGGTTCAAGTCCCCCTGCCCCCATCGCCTCAGCGGCTTCTGGGTGTGCTGGTCGGTGGGCTGGCGGCTGTGGGGCTGATCAGCCCAGCCGGCAGCCAGGCGCCCGGGGCGGCGAGCTCCTCTGACCAGCGGTTGG
>NZ_JAGQBY010000007.1:0-36735 GCF_024345875.1 Synechococcus sp. EJ6-Ellesmere | reverse complement strand
GATCCACGGCTCCGATGCACCGGAAACCGCGGTCTTCGAGATCAGCTTGTGGTTCCAGTCCTCCGAACTCAGCGACTGGACGCCCGCCGATCAGGTGTGGCGCTGCGAAGACTGAGGGGCCACTCTGGGTCCATCTGCAGCCTGCTGCCATCGCCAGCATCAATCCTCTGGTCCCGTTGACCTTCACTGGCCTGGTGGTGCTGGCCGGGATCCTGCCGGCCCAGGCCAGAGGATCTCTCTCATCCCTGCCGAAGGTGGTGGAGGTGCCCTCCAGGCCTGCCTACGTCATCCCGCCACGGGAGAAGGAGTCCGACGCCCGCCCAGGTCAGAGTCTGGTGCCCTCCACGGTGTTGCGCACGCGGAAGCCAGGGCGCCTTCAGGTGGCGTTCCCCGATGGCCGTCGGTTCCGCCTTGGGGGCGATTCCCTCGCCTTGATCGGTCGCAGCGATGTGGAACTCAGCCGTGGCCAGATCATCGGTTGGTTGATCCCAGGACGCGCCGACGGCCCGCCCCTGCGGATCAGGACGCGGGTGGGTACCGCCTCGATCTCAGGCACCACGGTGTTTCTTGAAGCCAGCCCAGAGCGGCTGCGGATTTTCAGCTGGGAAGGGTCGGTTCAGGTGGAGGCCCGTGACGGCCAACGCTTCAGCCTCAGCAGCGGCGAAGAGGTGATTCATGAGAACGGCGCCTGGAGTCCGCCGCGGCAGCTGAGCCGCGCCGAGGCGACCCAGCGACGCCGTGTCAGCACCTTGCTCCATGGCTTCTCCACACCGATGGAAACCCTGCCGGCATTGGAGCGGGAGCTGGACCGCCTGCCGTGAGGCGTGTCCGGGCCTGGTGGCTGGCGCTGGCCCTGCCCCTGGTCGTGGCGCTCCCCCCCTGCCGCGACACTCCGCCGGGTCAGGCCCTCGCCCAGCTCGACAGCCTGGCCCGGGCGACGTTCTTTCGCTGGCGGGGTCCCCGGCCTGCGCCGCAGGATCCTCTGATCCTGGCGATCGACTCCGAGTCATTGCGCCTGGCAGATCTGCTCGGGTCCGATGAACGGCAGGCCGCGCCGCTCTGGCAGCGGATGGGGCCCTGGCCCTGGCCCCGTGCCCTGCAGGCAGAACTGGCTGTCACTGCTCTGCGGGGCGGCGCCAGCCGTGTGCTGGTCAACCTGGAATACAGCCAGCCCAGCCGCTATGGCCCAGCCGATGACGTGGCTGCGCTGGCCATTCTGACCCCATGGCGGGAGCGGGTGCATCTCGCCACCGGTTACACCCTGGAGCGACGGCAGGGACTGGAGCAGATCAAACTGCGGCGGCCGCTGCTGGCTCTGGGGCCTTCAGGCCTCACCACCTTGCTGCAAAGCGATGCCGGGCTGGCGGAGGCGGTGCCCGGACGGCGCTGGTGGCGAGAGCAGCTTTCCGGCTTCGCCCTTCCCCATCCCCTGCCCATGGCCGTCCTGGTGCGGCCGGACGCCCTCACGGAGGAGCCACTTGGCCTCAACTATCGCGGCCCGGCGGGCACGCTGCCAGCGCTGCCGGCCTGGCGGATCCAGCAGGCACCGGTGGGGATCTGGAAGGGACGCACAGTGCTGATCGGCGCCACGGCAGCGGAGCTGGGAGATCAGCAGGAAACGCCCTACGGGCCCATGAGTGGCAGCGAGGTGCTGGCCACGGCCGTGGGCAATGTGCTCGAAGCTGATGGGCTGCGCTCACTACCAGGGGCGGCGGAGGGGCTGCTGCTGCTGCTCTGGGGTGCTGGTGCACTGGTGCTCCTGGCACGTCCGGCGGCGGCCCTGGGCACGGCCGCTGCGGCCGTTGCGCTGATGGCCACGGGCCTTGGCCTGGCCTACGGGCTCTGGCTGTGGGCCCACTTCAACCTGCCCCTGGCAGCCCTGCTGCTGAGCCCCTTGCTTGGAGGCGGCCTGCGCGTGGCCGCCCAGGTCCTTCAGGAGCACCAGGAGCGGGCTTACCTCCACCAGGTGCTGGCCCGCCGGATCTCCCCGACCCTGCTCAACGACATCCTGCGCAATCCCGCAGCGATCTGGAATCAGGCGGGGGGCCAGCGTTGCCGCTGCGTGCTGCTGTTCAGCGATCTGGTCGACTTCACCCCTCTGAGCGCAGGTCTGGAGCCGGCGGAGTTGTTCGCGCTGCTCAACCGCTACTTCGAGGTCATGGCCGCGGCGGTTCTGGAGGAGCAGGGGCTGCTCGACAAATTCATCGGCGACGCGGTGATGGCTGAGTTCGGTGTGCCGCGCAGCCGTGGCGATCAGATCGAGGCCAGGGCAGCGGTACGCGCCGCCCTGGCGATGCAGCGTGGGTTGGAGGAGCTCAATGCCGGCCTGGCTGCGATGAACCGGCCACCCCTGCGCCATGGCATCGGCCTGCATGTGGGCGAGGTGATCGCCGGCAACCTGGGCTCCAGCCAGCGGCTCGAGTTCACCGTGGTCGGGGCCAGCGTGAACGTGGCCAGCCGGCTGGAGGGGCTGACCCGCCGGTACCCGCAGCACCCGATCCTGATCAGTGGTGATCTGCTGGAGCTGCTCCCCGGCGAGCTGGTGGTGAAGCCGCTGGGTCCCCATCAGCTCAAGGGCTGGCCAGAGCCTTTGGAGGTGCTGGCTCTGCTGGGGCTGGGTCCTGAGGCCCCGGTTACGGATGAGACCAAGCCCGGCCCGTGGCTCAGACGAGCAGGGCAAGGGCCATCACAATGAACGATCTGGGGGGCATGGTCCAGCCTCCAGCCCTCGCCCAGGCCTCCGTTCATGTCGTCGCTTCGCTGCTTCGCTGCAGGTTGCCGCTGCAGGTGCCGGTGGTGTTCGATGCGGCCACCGCCGAGCTGGTCAGCGGGGAATGTCCCGTTCGCCCGTTGGGCCCGGTGGCGGTGAAGGGGATGGGGGACATTCCCGTTTACACCCTGGGAAGCGGTCCCAGCGAAAGTGCTTGAGCAGTGTCTCTGCTTCGGGCTCGATGGCCGCTGGCGCGCCGCCTGGGTTGCCTGCGGGGGGGATGGCCGCCGCGATCAGCTCCGCTGTGATCGCCGCCAGCAGCACACCGTTGCGGTAGTGCCCCGTGGCTAGCCACAGCCCCGGGATCGGACTGGGGCCGAGCAGGGGCGCCTCATCCGGGGTGCCGGGTCGGAAGCCCCACCAACGCTCCATCGGCGGCCAGCTCGCCGCTTCGGGCAGCAGCGCCTCGATGCCCGCCTGCAGCTCCCGTTGCCCGAAGGGGGTGAGACCCTCCGCGAAGCCGGCCTCCGGCTCGCTGGTGGCCCCCACCACCAGCAGACCGTCCTCCCGAGGCACCAGGTAGATGCCTGGACCGAACAGCACCCGCTTCAAGGCGTCTCGGGGCCCCTGCAGCGAGAGCATCTGTCCCTTGATGGGAGCCACCGGCAGGGCGGACATCAACCGGGCGCTCCAGGCGCCGCAGGCCAGCACCGCCCGCCGGCAGGGGATCGTGCCGTCGTCCCCCTGGGCACGGCGGATGCGCACCGCTTCGAGCGCGCGCCCCTGCCGGCACACCAGCTCCAGCACCTCGGCCCCTTCGTCGAACGCCACCCCCCGCTCCACGCAGGCCCGCTCCAGGGCCCGCATCAGCTGGCGGCGGTTGTCGATCTGTCCGTCCTGGGGGAACAGCAGCCCGGCCTGCCAGGAGGACCCGATGCCGGGGATTTCCCGCTCCAGCTCGGCTCGTGTCAGGGGCGTGCCGAAGGCAGCTGTGGGGTAGGCGTCGCGCTGCTCGGCGGAGGCAAAGGGAACCACGATCCCGCAGGGCCGCAGGCCGCAGCTCAGGCCGCTGTCGGCTTCGATCCGCTGCACCCAGTCCGGGATCCGCTCCAGGCTGGCCTTGCCGAGGCCCAGCAGCGGGCCGGAGAGCCCCTCGGCGTGGGGGGCCAGCATGCCGGCGGCCACGAACCCCGCTGCCTCGCTGCGGCGCCGGCTGAGCACCTGCACCATCTCCCCCCGGCGGGCCAGCTGGTGGGCCACCGCCAGGCCGATCAAGCCGCCACCGAGGATCAGCACGGGGTCGCTCTCGACGCTCATGGGGCCGGCTCCGGGGTCCGCTGCATAGGATCGCCCCAGGCGGGATGCAGGTCATGACATCGGCGAGCGGACAGGGCGAATGGGAAGCCGTGATCGGCCTGGAAACCCATGTGCAGCTGGGCACCGCCAGCAAGATCTTCACAGCCGCCTCCACCAACTTCGGAGACGATCCCAACACCCACATCGATCCGGTGGTGCTGGGTCTGCCGGGCACCCTGCCGGTGCTGAATCAGAAGGTGCTGGAGTATGCGGTGAAGGCGGCCCTCGCCCTCAATTTGCAGGTAGCCGAGCACAGCAAGTTCGACCGCAAGCAGTATTTCTATCCTGATCTGCCCAAGAACTACCAGATCTCCCAATTTGACCAGCCGATCGCCGAGAACGGCTGGATCGAGGTGGAGGTGGCCGAGAAGGGCAAAGAGACCTATCTCAAGACGATCGGCATCGAGCGGCTTCACATGGAAGAAGACGCCGGCAAGCTCGTTCATGCCGGTAGTGATCGCCTCGCCGGCAGCACTCATTCGTTGGTGGATTACAACCGCGCCGGGGTGGCCCTGGCTGAAATCGTGAGCAAGCCCGATCTGCGCACGGGCCGGGAGGCGGCGGAGTACGCCTCGGAGATCCGCCGGATCATGCGCTATCTGGGCGTGAGCGACGGCAACATGCAGGAGGGTTCGCTGCGCTGCGATGTGAACATCTCGGTGAGGCGCGGACCGGATGAACCATTCGGCGTGAAGGTGGAGATCAAGAACATGAACTCCTTCTCGGCGATCCAGAAGGCCTGTGACCATGAGATCGCCCGCCAGATCAAGGCGATCGAGGCCGGTGAGCCGATCGGGCAGGAAACACGCCTCTGGGATGAGAGCAAGCAGCTCACCAAGAGCATGCGCAGCAAGGAGGGGAGCAGCGACTACCGCTACTTCCCCGAGCCGGATCTAGGCCCGATCGAGGTGACCTCCGAGCGGCGTGAGGGTTGGCGCGCCGAACTGCCCGAGCTGCCGGCGGCCAAGCGCCACCGTTACGCCGACCAGCTGGGTCTCTCGATCTACGACGCCCGGGTGCTCACCGATGAGCGTGCGATGGCCGAATACTTCGAAGCCGCCGTAGCCGCCGGAGCCGAGGCCAAGGGGGTCGCCAACTGGGTCACCGGCGACATCGCCGCCTACCTCAATGCTGGCAAGCTCTCGATCACCGAGCTGCCCCTGAAGCCCGAGGAGCTGGCGGAACTGGTTCAGCTCATCGACAACGGCACCATCAGCGGCAAGATCGCCAAGGAGATCCTGCCGGAGCTGCTGGAGAAGGGTGGTTCCGCCAAGACGATCGTGGCGGAGCGAGGCCTGGGCATGATCAGCGACCCCGCCGCCATCAAAGAGGTGGTGCAGGAGCTGCTGGCGGCCCATCCGGCTGAGGTCGAGGCCTTCCGAGGCGGCAAGACCAAGCTGCAGGGTTTCTTCGTGGGGCAGCTGATGAAGCGCACCGGTGGCCGCGCCGATCCGAAGCTCGCCAACCGCATCCTCAGCGAGCAGCTGAAGGGCTGAGGATTACTTCGGAAATCCGTGCCACCTAAATGGGCGACCACAACGACCAGAAACTGTCTCCGCGGGAGATGATCCGGGCTCATGCGGGGATCCTTCTTCAGTTGGCCACGACCATCAGCGCTGTCATCATCGCTGCATCACTGGTTCCCATCGCCCGGCAGGCGAAACTCTGGGAGGCCTGCCATGACACCTCAGTGAAGTGGCACGTTGACAACAGCACTGGCGATACGAAGGACGTGCATCAGGCATGGGCGACACGCTTCTGCAATGGCGGCTCCCTCAGGCCAAGAGAATGAAAAAGAGTGCCGCCAGGTTGGAAGGTGGCCGGGCTCTGATCGACAGGGATTGTTGTTCGCCTTGCTTGCGCAAGGCCTGCTCAGGGCTCTGGCCCGCAATGCCGCCGTCCAGATCAGGCTGGAGAAGTTGAAGGGCTGAGCGCGCGGGATAGCCTCGAAAGGCTGGAAATCAGGTGCACGACGTGGACTGGCCGGACGTCATCCTTGTCAACGGGCCGTCCAGTGCGGGCAAGTCCACCCTCTGTCGCCGGCTACAGGCGCGGATCGAGCACCCCTATCTCTGCCTGGGCTTCGACGACCTGCTCTTTTTCGCTGCTCCTCGCTATTACAAAGGGGCAGACACGCCCCGGCAGGGCGATTCCGATCCGTTCACCGCCCAGGGTGTGCAGATGCATCGGGTGTCTGCTGAAGGAGAGCCCCTGGATGTGCGGCCCGTGTTCGGACCCGTCTTCCGGCGCCTGATCGCGGCCATGGCGCCTGTCGTGCGAACGCTGGTGGAGGGCGGCAACGCGGTGATTTTCGATCATGTCCTGCATGATCAGGGGATGATGGACAGCTGCACGGCCGCTTTCGCAGGGCTGCGGGTGTTCTCCGTGGGCATCACCTGTGATCTGGCCATCCTCGAGGCCCGCGAGCGGGCTCGCGGCGACCGCGTCCTTGGTCGGGCGCGTGGTCTGGCGGACGTGGTGCATGGCTTCTGCACCTACGACCTGATGGTGGATTCCGGGCAAATGGGGCCAGAGGCCTGCGTGGATCTGGTGGTCTCCGCTCTGCACGAGGGCTGAGCCAGCCGCTGGTCATCGGCTCGGCGTCGGCTGTTCAGGCACACCAGGCTTGATGAATCCCCGGATTGTATGAAAGGAGTCCTCGGCGAAGGAGGCGTCGCCTGTGAACTCCGGTTTGTTGATGACTCGGAGCCGCTCATCCACGTGGCCGATCAGTTTGGCCATGTCCGGCTTGCTGGCCAGGTTGAGCGTGGTCGGCTCCTGGTTGGCGCTGATCTGGGCGGAGCCATTGGCCACGGCGCTTTCGATCGTGGCGATCAGATCATTGGCCAGCACATATTTACGGCTGTAGTTCTCATAGTTCGCGGCCTGTCCGTAGAGCTGGCTGAAGGTCCAGGCTGAATAGAGCACCAGCCCGGAGGTGATGCCGATGTTGATGATGGCGTTGTTGGACTTCTCCCAACCCTGCTTGCTGATCAGGGCCAGGGAGCTGAGGGCGAGGATCCCGGCCGCGGTGCTCAGAGAAAGGGCGGCGTAACGGTGGGAGAAGTAGAACACCCCCACGGTGCAGGCCAGTCGCCTCCCCTGATCCAGCTGCCGGATCTGTTCCTTGAGCCGCATGGTCTGGCCCGGTTCGATCAACCATTGCCGCAACTGATGGCAGGAGCGGCTCCAGGCCACGATCAGCGCCTTGGGCAACCGGGGCCAGCTTGCCTGAGGCGATCCGGACTCGGCATCCATGCAGACCTTCACGCGAAAAGTGAGGCTAGGAACGTTGCCCTGCGTCGTCAGCAGCCCCTTGCGACAGCGCTTTCTCCACCTGCCGCTCCAGGGCCTCGCTCACGCCATGGTTGTCGATCACCCGATCAGCCAGCGGGCGTTTTCGCTCCATGGGCCACTGGGCCGCCAGGCGGGCCAGGGCCTCGGTTGCGCTCAGGCCATCGCGGGCCATCAGTCGCCGGAGCTGTTGCTCGGCCTCGCAGTCCACCAGCCAGACCTCGCTGCACAGCCCCTCGAGGCCCGCTTCAAAAAGCAGCGGGATCATCAGTACCACCACCGGAGCGGCCGCCAGCTGCTCCAGCTCCGCTTCGAACCGCTGGCGCACCAGCGGATGGACCAGCTGCTCCAGCCAGGCGCGCTCCGCCTGGTCGCTGAACACGATTCGCCCGAGGGCGGAGCGATCGATGCCTCCCACTGGCTGTTGCACCCCTGAGCCGAGGCGCTCCAGCACGGCCTGCTCTCCAGGGCTGCCAGGAGCCAGGGCTTCGCGGGAATAGCGGTCGGCATCCAGCACAGGCAGCCCATGCCGTTCCGCGAGCAAACGGCCCACGCTGCTCTTGCCGCTGGCGATGCCGCCGGTGAGGCCGATCCGCCGCTGGTGGCCCCGCCAGCGCGGACGATTCAGCCGCTCCAGCATGGCCGGCGGCCCCAGCTGCTCCAGGTGGAAGCGGGCGCCATAGCTGGGGGTGGGGCGTTGCGAGTAGAAGCGCGTGCTGCCCTGGCCCTGGGGCCAACGGCGGGACAGGCGGCTGCGCAGGCGCAACCCCCCCAGCACAAGCTGCTGCAGCCAGTTAGGGCTGCAGCTCCACCCGAGGCTGGCGCACACATCACGGCTCACCAGCGCCAGCAGCACCCTGCGCAGGGCCGGCCGCAGGGGAGCCGGCCAGTCGGCCAGCAACATCGCCAGGGTCGACTCGGCGACCTGCCGGTTGCTGGGGGCGCTCTGGAACGCCTCTCGCTCAAAGCGGCGGTTGAACGGCAGCAGCGCGTCCAGGTTGTCGGGGATGGCCTCCAGGCCCATCGCGTTGCCCACCTGCCGACAGAACCGGTAAAGGCACGTCTGCTCCCTCCCGCTCAGGGCCCGCCAGCCGTAGCGGGCCAGCCAGCGGATCGGCTCCGCCACGAAGGTGGAGAGCACGTAGAGGAAATCCCGGTTGCTGATCGCATAGGCGCCATGGATGCGGTTCATCCGGGTGATCACCGCCTGCCCCTGGGGGCTGTCAGGGCCCCAGCGCAGCAGCTCCGCCACCATCAGGCCGGTGTCGTCGTAGCGCTTGCGGGGTCTGTGGGTGAATTCACCCGTGCGCTGCAGCAGGCAGGAGATCGAGGGGACGCAGAAGGTCTTGAGCAGGGCCAGCTCAAGGGAGCGCGTGGTGTCCCAGGGAAAGAGCTCGCCGGCCAGCTCCCGGCAGACGACCTCCACCTGCTTCGGCGTCGGCGATTCAGGCGTGGTCGGCTCCACCACGGCGGCTCGGCAGGATGGTGCGAGTCATCCTGCCGCCGTGACCCATCCCTGGCACCCGATCCCCGGCGGCATCACCGCTCCGGCGGGATTCCTGGCCGCCGCCATCACCGCAGGCCTCAAGGCTTCTGGCAACCCCGATCTGTCGTTGTTGCTGGCTCCCCACGACGCTGTCTGTGCCGGCAGCTTCACCACCAACCACGTGCGGGCGGCCTGCGTGGACCTCTGCGCCCAGCGCCTGGCCGCCAGCGGTGGCCGGGCCCGGGCGGTGCTCACCAATTCCGGCCAGGCCAATGCCTGCACCGGCGATCGCGGTTTGATCGACAGCCTGAGGGCCACCCAGGCCACTGCCGACCTCCTCGGCCTGGCGGCCGAGGAGGTGCTGATCTGCTCCACCGGCGTGATCGGCGTGCCGATCCCGATGGACATCCTGCTGGCGGGCCTCGATCCCCTGGTGGCGGCCCTCAGCCCCGAGGGGGGTGCTGCCGCCGCCACCGCCATCCTCACCACCGATCTGACTGACAAGCAGATCGCCCTTGAGGCTCACCTGGGTGGCCGCCGCGTCCGCCTCGGCGGCATGGCCAAGGGCTCCGGGATGATTCACCCGAACATGGCCACGATGCTGGGCTATCTCAGCTGCGATGCCGGCGTGCCGGCCGAGCTCTGGCAGGCGATGGTGCAGCGGGCGGTGGATCGCTCCTTCAATGCGATCACAGTCGACGGCGACACCAGCACCAACGACACGTACCTGGCCTTTGCAGCCGGGGAACCCCTGAACCCCGAGCACTTCGAGGCGCTGGAGGCCGGCCTGACGGCGGTGTCGCAGCACCTGGCCCGGGCGATCGCCCGCGATGGCGAGGGGGCCACCTGCCTGATCGAGGTGCAGGTGGAGGGTGCCGGGGATGATGCCGGCGCCCGGGCGATGGCCCGTACCATCTGCGGCTCCTCGCTGGTGAAGTGCGCCATCCACGGTCGCGACCCCAACTGGGGCCGGATCGTGGCCGCGGCGGGCCGCGCCGGCGTGGCCTTCGACCCCGAAGCGGTGGCCCTCTGGCTGGGGGAGCACCAGCTGATGGCCGCCGGCCAGCCCCTGCCCTTCGACCGCCCGGCCGCCTCCCGCTACATGGCCGAGCGCGCCGCCGGGGCCTACCTCAGCGATGACACCGTGGCCATCCGGCTGCGGGTGGGCGACGGCACCGGCAGCGGTCTGGCCTGGGGCTGCGATCTCTCCGATCAATACGTGCGCATCAACGCCGACTACACCACCTGAAGGCTTGCGGCTGCAGGCAGGATGGAGCCTCCTTCATCGCCAGCCCCCCATGCCCGAGGCCGGAGCCCGGCGCCGATCCCGTCGACGCAGTTCCGAAGTGGCCGCGGCGCCCCCGAAGCGCTGGGCCCCCTGGGTGCTTCCCCTGGTGGCCGGTCTGGCTTTCGGCTCTGGCTACGCCATCACCGACCGCCTGCTGGCGCTGCAGGCCAAAGGGCCGCTGAAGCTGGATCAGGGGTTCGATCTGAAGCCGTTTCCCGGCACCACGCTGGAGAGCCTGCGCCTGCGTTACGGCGCCGACCGGCAGGAGCTTCGCGGCGATCTCGAGCTGATCGAGCTGGAGCGCACTCAGCAGGAGGAGAAGGCCAAACGTGAGGCCGCTCAGAAGGAAGGGCCGAAGCCAGAGGCCCGTCGGCCCCAGGATGAAGGAGCCGCGAGCGGTTCGGCTTCCGACCCTGCCCCAGCCTCCGAATCCGCCGCCAGCAGGCCCAGTGAGGCTGCTTCGGATCCCGGGCCGCCTGCGTTGCCCGCGCCACCTTCGCTCAATGTGCCGCCGCCGCCGGCTCCCGAGCGCCAGCCCTGATCTGCCACAGTTTGGCCAGAGCGGACGGTCCCTTCGATGCATGCCCCCCAATCTCTGCTGCAGGCTGCGTTGAATCGGCTGGGGGCCCGCCTCGGCAGTGGCTTCGCCGATTCGGCGGCCAGCCTGGCCGTGCTGGCCCAGCAGGCGCCCGAGCGCCTCAGGCGCGAGCTGGAGCTGTTCTGGAATGAAGTGGAGCAGGAGGCCCAGCGGCTAGAAACCGAGGCCAGCGCCGCCGGCTCAGGGCCCGGGGCGGCAGGAGGCGACGCCACAGCCGCCGCCTGGGCTGCAGCCGCGCCTCAGGATCAGATCGATGATCTGCGCGCCCGGGTGGCAGAGCTTTCGCGCCAGCTCGAGGACCAGGCTTGATGGGGGCCTGGCGCCAACGGTGGCGGGGCTTCGCCCGCTCGCTGCGCATCTGGTGGACCGTGCTGCGCCTGCTGGGGGGGCTCTGGTGGGACGGGAAGGACTGGACCTACCCCGGCGGCCCCACGGAGGAGCGGCGGGAGGCCAGGCAGCAACGGCGGGCCCGCTGGCTCCCCCAGGAGCTGCTCGGACTGGGCTCCGCCTTCATCAAGCTGGGCCAGTTGCTCTCCGCCCGCCCCGACGTGCTGCCTGCGGGCTATGTCGAGGAGCTCTCGCATCTGCAGGATCAGGTGCCCTCCTTCCCCTTCTCGGTGGTGCAGGCCCTGCTCGAGGAGGAGCTGGGAGGGCGTTGCGCTGAGATCGTCGATCTCGAGGAGCGGCCCCTGGGCTCCGCCAGCCTCGCCCAGGTGCACCGGGCCAGCCTGCGCAGCGGCCGTCAGGTGGTGTTCAAGATCCAGCGGCCCGGGCTGGAGCGGTTGTTCCGGCTGGATTTGGAGGTGATGCAGCAGGTGGCGGCGGTGATGCAGCGCCATCCGCGCTGGGGCGAGGGCCGCGACTGGGTGTCGATCGCCCAGGAATGCCGCCGGGTGCTGCTGCGGGAACTGGATTTCCGCCTGGAGGCCGAACATGCGGCCCGCTTCCGTCAGCAGTTCCTCGACGATGCCGGCATCCGCATCCCCTCGGTGATCTGGGAGCTCAGCACCCGCCGGGTGCTCTGCCTTGATTTTCTGCCCGGCATCAAGATCACCGATCGCACAGCTCTGGTGGCGGCGGGCATCGACCCGGCGGCGGTGGCGGAGAAGGGGGCCGCCAGTTATCTGCAGCAGCTGGTGCGTTTCGGCTTCTTCCATGCCGACCCCCACCCCGGCAACCTGGCGGTGGCCGCCGATGGCGCCCTCATCTACTACGACTTCGGGATGATGGGCCAGCTCTCGCCGCGGCTGCGCAGCCGGCTGGGACGGATGGTGCGGGCCGCGGCGGCCCGCGATGCCTCCGGCCTGGTGGAGGAGCTGCAGGGGGCTGGGGTGATCGCCAGGGATGTGGATCCTGGTCCGGTGCGACGGCTGGTGCGGGTGATGCTCACCGAGGCGCTCACGCCGCCCTTCTCCACGAACGTTATCGAGAAGCTCTCCGGCGACCTCTACGACCTGGTTTACGGCCAGCCGTTTCGCCTTCCGGCCGAGCTGATCTTCGTGATGCGGGCCCTCTCCACCTTCGAGGGAGTGGGCCGTAGCCTCGACCCCGGCTTTAGCCTGATGGCGATTGCCCGCCCCTACCTCCTTCCACTGATGACCGCGAGCGGGAACGGCCCCAACGATTTCCTCGGTGAACTCAGCCGTCAGGCCGCTGAAGTGGGCAGCCGTGCCCTGGGGCTGCCGCGCCGGCTGGAGGACAGCCTCGTACGCATCGAGCAGGGCGACCTGCAGGTGCAGATCCGCGCCGGTGAAACCGATCGGCTGCTGCGCCGCCTGGCTCTCGCTCAGCAGAGCACCAGCCAGGCGATCCTGCTGGGAGCCTTTGCTGTGGCTGCCGCGGTGTTGGGGTCCGGCAGTCAGCCGGCCCTGGCCGCGATCCCGCTGGTGGCCGGGCTGCCCGTGGGTTTGAGCTGGATCAAGCTCCAGGGGCGCCAGCGGCGGGATGCACGTCTGGAGAAGTTGCCGGGAACTGGGGGCTGAACGATGCAGCAGGGTCCAGCTACTGGACTCAGTTGCAGCCCTGAACAGAGATGCGGTAGCTGAAGCCGAGCGCTCCAGGCTGGCTGGATGAACCGATCCGGAAGTTCATCAGACTGGTGCCCTTGCCCGGCACAGAGGCGAAGGGGGCCCACATCCTGCCGGTGCCCTGGGGCGGCGTGAGGGCTTCATTGAAGAGCTGCAGGCTCGTCCCGTCGGTGAACCGCATGAACCCCTGCACCGGAGAACTGGCCTGATCGGTGGAGGTGGCCGTGAAGAAGAAGCGGTAGCTGCTGAAGGGCTGGTCAAGGATGAAATCGGTGTTTCAGTTGTTGCGACCTAGCAGGCGCCCACGCCCGATCCGTTTGCTCACCACCGGCTCGGAGCCGCCGATGGGCATCAGGAACGTGCACCTGGCTGCGGGCTGGGCCAGACGCACTGGGGGGGAAGCGATCATGTGGTGCCAAGGCTTATGGCCGGATCGTCGATCCCCTGGGGTCACCGTCCTTCGGCTCCGGCATAGAGCGACTGGCTGCCAGTTCGTCCTCGATGCGCAGTAGGCGGTTGTACTTCGCCCCTGGTCTCTCTTCTTTAACGGCTTGAGCGGCGACCCCGAGCAGGGAGCCAATCCCCAGGGAGTTGACCACAGGGCTGAAGCTGCATGAGACGGTCAGTTCCTGAAGGGCCACCAACCCGCCTCGATGGAAGAAGCTGTTCGAGCCGCCGGCTCAACACAATCCTTCGTGAGCCTGTGCTGCGCGTCTCAAGACAAGACCCGAGCCACTTGAGAGGAGAGCCCCCTCTCCACGGTCACCAACTGGCCGCCTCTTGATTCCGGCTGAGGCCAAGCCTGGGGCCTGGCGCACCCCCTGGCGCTCAGAAGAAGAACTTCACATCGGCTTCAATCCCATTCTGATCAATGTTGTAGGTATTTTTCGGGGATCTGATCATTGCTGCCTCCCAGGTGCAGAAAACGCCACGACAGATTGAGCTGGGTGGAGTTGCCGATGGCATAGCCGAGGCCGGCCTGGGCATTCCAGGAGTAATCCTCTAGAACGAGACGTAGCTGATGTCGGTGAGGAGGCCGAGACGGCCGTATTCGACACTGCCCCGGATGTAGGCGACGGAGTTCAGGGGCCTGAGTCGGTCCCCGCTTCTCTCCAGTTCGAGATTACCCTTTCCCTGTGTATTCCGCTAACTCCTCATTCGGTGAGCACCCTGCTCAGTCTGGAGAACGCCCCAGGCGCAACACACCCGAGGGCAGCACGCCGTAGCGACGCCGAAACCCCATGGCGAAGCCGGAGAGATCAGCGAAGCCGTGACGGTGGGCGATCGACGCCACCGTGTCATCCGCTTCAGGATGGAGCAGGGCCTGACGGGCCGCTTCAAGGCGCTGAGCCTTGAGCCATTGCATCGGGCTGCAGCCGAACCTTTCCTGGAACAGGATCTGAAGATTCCGGCGGGAGTAGGCGCTGCGCAGTTCCATCTGGGTGAGAGTGATCGGGGTGTGCAGGTGGGCCTTCATCCACTCCAGTAAGTCGGTGAACGCCTGCTCTCGCGGCTGGGGAACTGGGTGGGGACTGCCAGAGGGTTGAGCCCTGAGCAGCTCCGGAAACAGCAGCAAGGCCAGGAGCCGAAGCAGGAGATCCTCGATCCCGAGAGCGGCGAAGCCCCCGGCGGCCTCCAGATCAGGAGCATCCAGTGTCGTCAGGGTCCGCCGCAGGGTGGTCAGCAGATCCTGCTCCAAGGTGCTGCGGGGATGCACCAGCCTGGGTTGGCGGAGCCGGCGCAGGAATGGTCTCGGTCCATGGGCGCCTCCAGCGATCGCGGCAGCAGTGATGGCCAGCTGCGCCGGATCCAGGTGGATCAGCACTTCCTGGAGGAACCCGGTCTGGGCCTCGAAGGCCGCGCCGGGGAGATACAGCAAGCCCTGTTGGGGCCAGAGATCGAAGCGTTGCTGCTGGAGGGTTACCTGGGCCGATCCGGCATAGGCGAGAGCGACCATGGCACAGCCGGTATCTTCAGCTTCCAGCACCAACGGGGAATGCACGCTGCTGGACAGGCTGAGGCCTCCGAGGCGAAGAACGGCATTGCGGTGAAAGAAACCCTGGCGTTCGCCCATCCGCACCAGGCCCCGCAGGGGGGTGGCGGCATGGATCCTCTCCGCCAGGGCTGTTGCATCGGTCAGCACCAAGGCACGATCGTTGAGGACCACAAGGGGGAGGTGGTCAGAAACTGCGCTGCCGCCCTGATTATGCGTTTCCATCGCACCAATCCTGCCCGTTAGTTCATCCTCAGACAACAAATCCGATGAAACCAGCTTGAGGAGACCCTGGAGAAAGGTTCAGCAGCCGTACACTCCCCGCACCAAGACCTGTCGTGCAGGGAATGCCCCGACCTGAACTGATCTGGCTTGCCCTGGTCGTGGTCTCGCTGCTGCTTGTTCAGCCGGGCCCATCCCTGGCGGCGCCCCAGGAGTGTCCGGCGGACATGGTGGCGATCCCCGCCGGCCGCTTCCGGATCGGCGCCGCCGGGCGCTTGCCGGAGGAAGCGGAGGCCACGGTGCGCTTGCGGCCCTTCTGCCTGGGGCGCACGGAGGTGACCAACCGGGAGTTCGCCGCGTTCGTGGAGGCCACGGGCTACACGACCCAGGCGGAGCAGCCTCTCAGCACCGAGCAGTTCCCGGGCCTCTCCGCCGCCGAGCGCCGCCCGGGTTCGGTCGTGTTCCGCCCCCCCTCCCCAGGGGAGCCGGTGCAGGAGCTTGGCTGGTGGCACTGGATGCCCGGAGCCGACTGGCGCCATCCGGAAGGGCCCGGCAGCGCCATCGACGAGCGGCTGGATCACCCGGTGGTCCAGGTGTCAGTGGCGGATGTCCAGGCCTACGCCGCCTGGGCCGGGGCGGCCTTGCCCAGCGAGGCCCAGTGGGAGTTCGCCGCCCGTGGCGGTCTCAAGGATCAGGTCTTCAGCTGGGGCGACACCTGGAAGCCCGGCCTGGCCAACACCTGGCAGGGGACGTTCCCCGTGAACAACACGGCCGAGGACGGCTACCCGGGCACCGCCCCGGTGGGCCACTTCCCCGCCAACGGCTACGGCCTCTTCGACATGACGGGCAACGTCTGGGAGTGGACATCCGACTGGTATCAGAGCGGCCATGACCCGATCGACGGCCAGCAGGATCCACACCTGGAGGATGCCGCCGCCAGCAGCGATCCCCGCGAGCCGGGGGTGGCCAAGCACGTGATCAAGGGCGGCTCCTTCCTGTGCGCTCCCAACTACTGCAGCCGCTACCGGCCCGCCGCCCGAGAAGCGGAGAGCCCGGACACGGGCACCTCCCACATCGGCTTCCGCCTCGCTTCCCCGCTCCTCAACTCCTCCCTCTGACCCATGGCTGACGCCCCCCTGCACCGCCTGCGCTTCGCCCTGGGCCGCCTTCGCTTCGGCTGGGGGCGCCGGGTGGCGGCTTTCTCGGCGGTCCTGCTGCTGG
Organism: Synechococcus sp. EJ6-Ellesmere; assembly: GCF_024345875.1. NCBI lineage: Bacteria > Bacillati > Cyanobacteriota > Cyanophyceae > Synechococcales > Synechococcaceae > Synechococcus > Synechococcus sp. EJ6-Ellesmere. Next base: position 20,540 of record NZ_JAGQBY010000007.1, on the reverse strand, counting down.
TGGGCTGGCAGCTGGGCTGGTCGCCCGCCGCCGCCCAGCGGATGGTGAGCGGGGTGCTGGGCAACCCTGCCGCGAAGGCCACGATCGCAGGAAATCAGCTGCCGGCTCCCCCTCCACCCTTCGGGGGCGTGATCAAGGAGAACGCCCTCGACTCGAAGCCGTGGTGGCCGCCCACGGTGGTGCCCCCCAAGGACGCGCCGAACGTGCTGCTGATCATGACCGACGACGCCGGATTCGCCGTCAACAGCGTGTTCGGGGGCGTGATTCCCACGCCGGCGATGGAGCGGATCGCCAGCCAGGGGCTTCGCTACAACCGCGTCATGTCCACGGCCCTGTGTTCGCCCACACGGGCGGCCCTGATCACAGGACGCAACCATCACTCTGTGGGCTTCGGGGTGATCGCCGAGCAGGCCACCGGCTTCCCTGGCTACGACAGCATCATCGGCGTCGAGAACGCCACCATCGGCCGGATACTGCGCGACAACGGCTACGCCACCAGCTGGTTCGGCAAGGACCACAACACCCCCACCTACCAGGCCAGCCAGGCCGGGCCGTTCACCCAGTGGCCCACCGGCATGGGCTTCGATTACTTCTACGGATTCGTGGGTGGGGACGCCAACCAGTGGGGCCCGAACCTGTTCCGCAACACCACCCAGATCTACCCCTGGAAGGGCCAGGAAGGCAGCCTGAAGCTGGATCGCTCCGATCCGGCGGCGAAAGTGTGGCCCGTCACGGGTGAAGAGCCTTCCTGGAACCTGATCACCGCGATGGCCGACGACGCCATCGACTGGATGACCCGCATCCACCAGACCAACCCGGACCAGCCGGTCTTCCTGCACTACGTGCCGGGCTCCTCCCACGCCCCGCACCACCCCACCAAGGAATGGGTCGACAAGATTCATGAGCTGCACCTGTTCGACGACGGCTACGAAAAGCTGCGCGAGCGGATCTTCGAGAACCAGAAGAAACTCGGGGTGATTCCGGCCGATGAGGAGCTCACCCCCTGGCCGGCCGACATCCTCACCCCCTGGGATCAGCTCAGTGAGGAGGCCAAAAAGCTCTACATCCGCCAGGTGGAAGTGTTCGCGGCCTTCGTGGCCTACAACGACCATGAGATCGGCCGGGTGATCCAGGCCTTCGACGATCTGGGCAAGCTCGACAACACGTTGATCGTCTACATCAACGGCGACAACGGCACCAGCGCCGAGGGAGGCCCGGAGGGCACCTTCAGCGAGGTGGCCTTCTTCAACGACGTGCGTCCGCCGGTGGATGTGCAGATGAAGTACTACGACGCCTGGGGCACGGAATTCGCCTACAACCACATGTCGGCGGGGTGGTCGTGGGCCTTCGACACCCCCTTCGACTGGTGCAAGCAGAACGCCTACCGGCTGGGGGGCGTGAACGAGAACATGGTGCTCTCCTGGCCCCAGCGGATCAAGGACAAGGGCGGCCTGCGCGATCAGTTTCTCCACGTGATTGATGTGCTGCCCACGATCCTGGAGGCCAGTGGGATCCCGGCTCCCCAGACCGTGGACGGCATCCAGCAGAAACCGATCGAAGGCACCAGCTTCCTTTACACCTTTGACCAGGCCAACGCCAAGGCCCCTTCACGGCACACGACGCAGTACTTCGAGATGATGGGCCAGTGGGCTCTGTATCACGATGGCTGGCTGTTGAGCACCAAGGTGGACCGGGCCCCCTGGGACGCCTTCGGGCCGGCGAATCCTGATCCGCTCAATAACCAGGTGTTCCAGCTCTACGACCTCTCCAAGAACTTCAACCAGTCGGAAGACATCGCCGGGCAACATCCGGACAAGGGGGCGGAGCGGCGCAGGATGTTCGTGCAAGAGGCCAAGAAGCATCAGATGTTCCCGCTAAACGACACGGTGGCCGCCAGGGTGGCCGCCGCGCGTCCCAGCCGCACTGCCGGGCTCGACGAGCTGGTGTACATCCGGCCGATGACCGGCGTGCCCCAGGGCGATGCGCCCTACCTGCTCAACACTTCCTACACCCTCACCGCCGACATCACGGTTCCCCAGCAGGGCGCCGAGGGCATGATCGCCACCTCCGGCGGCCGCTTCGCCGGCTGGGGTTTCTACCTGCTCAAAGGGAAGCCGGTGTTCAACTGGAACCTGCTGAATCTGGACTGGGTGAAGTGGGAAGGCCCCGAGGCCCTCTCACCGGGCCGCCACAAGCTGGAGTTCGACTTCAAGTACGACGGCCTGGGGCTCGGCACCATCAAGTTCAACAGCTTTGCCGGTGTGGGCAAGGGCGGTACCGGAACCCTGAAGGTGGACGGCCAGGTGGTGGCCACCAAACGCATGGAGAAGACCATCCCGATCATCCTGCAGTGGGATGAGAGCTTCGACATCGGCTCCGACACCATCACCGGCATCGACGACAGCGATTATCTGCCTCCCTTCCCCCTTACCGCCAAGCTCAACAAACTGACCATCAAGATCGATCGTCCGCAACTCTCTCCTCAAGACATCAAGAAGCTGGAAGCGGGCATGAAGACAGCTGCTCTCGGGATCCAATGACCCTGCATACGTTAATCTCTTGCCAGACTGACTGAAAGTCCCAGACGATCTGATGCCGCCACCGATCATTCCCCACCACTTCATGGTTCAGTTCGTCACCTCCATGGTGGCGTTGCTGAATCCCCTGGGCGATTTCGCCCTGTTCCTGGCCCTCACTCAGGGACGCAGCCGGGCCGAGCAGAAGAGCATCGGCAATCAGGCGGCTGTGGCGATCGGCGTGATCATGCTCACCTCCCTCTGGTTGGGCAGAGCCATTCTGGGCGGCATCGGCATCAGCATCGGCGCGTTCTCGATTGCGGGAGGCATTGTGCTGTTCGGCATCGGCCTTGGCATGTTGAACAGCAAATCCGGTGACTCCTCAAAGACAGAATCCAATCAGGGCAACATCGATGCGGGTCGGATGAAAACCTCACCGGCGGTGGTTCCCCTGGCGATCCCGATCTCTGCCGGGCCTGGTGTGATCACGGCCCTGCTTGTGGCCTCCCACAGCAATGAGGCAGGGATTCCCGGCCTGCTGGCCCTGTCGGTCGCCAGTGTGGTGATGGCGGGGATGATGGCCGTGGTGTTCTGGTATGCCCCGGCCCTCGGCAGGCTGATGGGCCCCTCGGGTATGCAGATCACCACCCAGATCATGGGCCTGATCGTTACGGCGATCGCCTCCCAGATGGTGCTGAATGGCTTGAAGAGCGCTGCTCCAATGTTCATCCCCCCGTCGTAGGTGCAGCTCATGCACAGGCAAGCCCGGGTTGCGGGAAACAAGGCCCGTTGGATCCCATCGCTCCTCTCCGGCCTGTTGCTGCAGCTGGGTGCCACCCCCGTGCTGGCGGCCCAGCAGGTCACGTTCCGGCTGGGTGAACTGCAACGCTCGGTCCCCGTGGCCGACTTGGCCGAATTTGTGCGCACGGGAACGGTCAGCAACAACATCTCCTTCCTGATTGATCCGCTCAAGCCGCGTGATCGTCAGGCGTTGCGTTTCGCCCTTAGCCATCCCTTCCCCACCACCAGCCTGGAAGTGGCCGACTTCCTGCAGACGCCCATGGGCGGTGTGGTGGTGCGCCAGTTCGCCAAACTGTTCGAACGGCCCCCTGCGGAAGTGGTGCCTGCCCTGTCGGGAGCCCTGATCCTCGGCGCCTCCTCCGGCAAAGGGTTGAGGCTGATGGATGTGCTGGAGAAGTATCCCCTCGAGAATCTGATCATCGGCGTGCCGAAGGTGATGAACCTGGCCCGCCGCCTCAGGGATCAATTCGATCTGCAGGAGCAGATCTTTCCGCGACTGGCCACGAAGGATCCTGCCAACCCTCTGCCCAGCCCCCCCCTGAGCGGGTACGCCAAGCCAGGGGACCACCCCTACAGGCGGGAACGCTTCTCCTTCCCCGGGCCGGACGGCAACACCATCGAGGTCATCGCCCTGGTGCCCACTCCGAAGCCCGCGGGAGCCGCACGGCCGCCCGGCGCTCCACAGCCTCCCGCCCCGCCCCTGATCGTGCTGGCCCCGGGGCTCAACACCGATTACAACGCCCTGCTCTACGTGGGCGAACACCTGGCCTCGCACGGGTATGGGGTGGCGGCACTCAACTTTCCGGCCACCAGTGCCAACCGGGTGAAGGCCACGATCCAGGGACTCGCCAGCATCCCCGCTCCGAACGCCTGGTACCACCAACCCCTGGATGTGAGCCGGCTGATCGATCAGGTGGCCCGCCGGTTTCCCGGACGGATCGACACCAGCCGCGTCGGGGCGCTCGGCCAGTCGCTGGGGGGTTACACCGTGCTCGCGCTGGGGGGAGCACAACTGGACTGGCCCCACCTCGAGCGCGCCTGTGCCGTGATCAATGACCCCGCCGAGGTGGAGTTCAATCCGGCCATCCTCTGGCAGTGCCAGGCCCCGGGCCAGGTGGTGAAGCGCGCCAGCTTCGCCGATCCCCGCGTCAAGGCTGTGATCGCCGTGAATCCGGTGAGTACTCCGATCTTCACAGCCCCATCCATGCGCAAGCTGAAGGCTCCGGTCCTGATCGTCTCCGGCACCGCTGACATCTTCGCCCCCCCGATTTCGCAGCAACTGGTTCCCTACGCCAGCGTGGGGGCAGCCGGCAGTGTGCTGGCCCTGTTTGAAGCAGCCACCCATCTTTCCTTTCTGGATGGAAGCGGTCCACTGCCCGACTGGCTGATCGGACCCAAGCCAGAGAAGGCCCGGGAGGATCTCAAGGCGCTGTCGCTGGCATTCTTCGATCAGGAACTGCTGGGTGGGAACGCGATGCGAACCCTTCTGCCCTCGCAGGCCGCCCTGCAACGCACGGGCCAGCCGATGCAGTTTCTGCTCCGGCGTGAACTGCCCCCCTCGTTGATCCAGGGCATCGATCCCAACCTGGAGCTGGAAGCCGAACCCTCATCCTTCGGGCGATGAACCACGCTCCACGCTCTGCGTGCTGGAAAAGCAAGGATGAGCAGACTTTCCATGGTCTTCCACAGCGTCGTGGCGGCGCTCCGAACCATCGCCCCCGCTCACGAACCAGGGGAGAGAGCCGGGAGGGGCCAGGTGAGATCGAACCCCGCGCTGATGACTCCTCTGTTGATCCCTTCCGAGCCTCGCTGATGCCTCAACCCATTATTCCGCACCACTCATGATCCAGTTCGTCACCTCCATGGTGGCTTGCTGAATCCCCTGGCTGATTACCCCCCTGTTCCTGGCTCTCGCCCAAGGACGCAGCCGGGCCGAACAGAAGAGCATCGGCACTCAGGCGGCCGTGGCGATCGGTGTGATCACGGCCCTGTTCTGGTGGCGGTTGCCCAGCCTCTTTGAGCGGCTCCGTCAAAACCGGCTATGGCCACAAAGGTTGAATGTTGTTTGTGCAGAACTCGGCCGTTGTGGAGATCGATGTCACCAAGGGACTTCTCACCTGGAGGAATGTTGCGCCGACCACCCTGTTCTTCACCGACCGTCCCGCCAGGATGGCGGCCACTGCCACACGAAGGAGGAGTTTCTGAAGCTCTGGTTTGAAGGACCCGAGAGCTTCTCCCGCAATCCTCCCAACGCCACCCTTTCGATCCTGGAGCCCGGTAAGCCAGACCTGCTCAACGTGGTGGTGCAGTTGCGCAATCCACGGCTCAACGGCAACAACCTCCTTTACGACATCAAGCTTGTCGAGGGTGTCCTGCCTGCGTCCGGTGATGCGGCTGTTCTGTTCATCGACGTGCTTGGTTTCTGGCGCCGCAATGTCCGTCGAGTCGCAATCGTGGGCACGTCCACGGCCATAGCCGCCTCCCCTGCGGTTTCCGCTTCGGAAGCCACAGCAGCTGAAGCCTCGGCCACTCCTCCTGCAGCGACCATGGTTCCGCCCCCAGCCCTGCCCAGAAGATCTCTCAGCTCAAGGCGATGTTGCAGGAGGGCCTGATCACCCCGGCCCAGTACCGAAAAGCCTCCCAGGAGTTGCTGAACCAGTTCGTTCAGTGATCAGCCAAACGCCAGCCGATCGCAGGCTCACGCCTGAGGGGGTGACGGAAGCTCCTCACTGGTCACCCTCGTTCCGGGCCTGACCCCGATCGCCAGGGTCAGCGTTTCTGCAACAACCCACCGATCCAGGCCTAACCGCTTCCACGACTACCGACCCCGCCCCGAGGATCTGGATACGTTGAAGGACCCTGGAGGCGGTGGATGCCACCGGAACGTTTCTTCCTGGAGCTTGATCCTCCCGAGGCTCTGATGCGGGACTGGCCCCACGTGGTCATCGTGGGCGGCGGCTTTGCTGGCCTCAAGGCCTGCCATGCCCTGGCCGGCAAGCCCGTACGGGTGACCCTGATCGACAAGCGCAACTTCAACCTCTTCCAGCCTCTCCTTTATCAAGTGGCCTCGGGGCTGGTGTCGGAGGCCGATGTGGCCTCTCCCCTGCGCCAGATGGTGGGCCAGGCCCCGAACATCCAGGTCTTGCTGGGGGAGGTGGTCGATATCGACCCGCAGGCGAAGCAGGTGGCGTTCAACGACCACAGCTATGGCTACGACCACCTGATCCTGGCAAGCGGCTCCGGCAGCACCTACTTCGGTCACGAGGAATGGCGGCCCCTGGCGCCGCCGATGAAGATTCTCGAGCACGCCGATGAGATCCGCCGCCGGTTGCTGATGGCCCTCGAGGAGGCCGAGCAGACCCGCGACCCCGAGCGCCGTGGCTTCCTCCAGACCGTGGTGGTGGTGGGCGCAGGCCCGGCGGGCTGTGAGCTGGCGGGCTCCCTGATCGAGCTGATGCACCGCGCCATCCGCTGTGATTTCAAGCAGCTTCAGCACGACCGCTGCAAGGTGGTCCTGGTGGATGCGGTGGAACGGGTGCTGCCCACCATGCACCCAAATCTCTCGACCGCCGCGGCCACTCACCTCCAGGGCGCCGGTGTGATCCTGATGATGCGCTCGATGGTGAAGGGCATAGCCCCCGGCCGGGTGTCGCTGGAGGGCACCGATGGCCCCCAGGAGCTGCAGGCCGCCACCATCTGCTGGACCGCTGGCGTGCGGGCCTCCCGGCTCGGCGCCCTGCTGGCTGAACGCACCGGCTGCCCGGTTGATCGTGGCGGGCGGCTGCTGGTGGAGCCCGACTTTTCGGTGCCGGGCCATCCCGACATCCATGCCATCGGTGACCTCTGCGCCTACCTTCACACCAGCGACGGAAAGTCCCTGCCCGGCATGGCCGGACCGGCGGTGCAGATGGGCGGTTGGGTGGCGGCCCACATCATGGCCCGCAGGGGCGGCAGCTCGGTGGCGCCCTTCCGCTTCACCGACCTGGGCAGCATGGCCGTGATCGGCCCCTGGTACGCCGTTGCCGATCTGCGGGGTCTTCATGTCACGGGGCTGGCGGGCTGGGTCCTCTGGGCCCTGGCGCATCTGGCCTTCATCCCCGACACGGAGAACCGCATCACCCTGTTCACCAAGTGGATGTGGCAGATCGCCACCCGCCAGCGCACGGCCCTGCTGATCACCGGCCGGCCTGATCAGCACCTGGGCGTGGACGTCGGGCTTTTCCGGGCCCAGCTCCACCCCGAGGCCGAGGCCACTGCCGCGCAGCAGGACTCAGAGCCCCTGGCGGCCTAGGTGATTCCTGCGCATGGTCTCCGCTCAACCCTGGTGTTGTGACCTCAGAGCTTGCCCTGGGGGCCCCGTCCTTCGGCTCCTGCATAGAGCGCCTGGCTGCCCAGTTCGTCCTCGATGCGCAGCAGCCGGTTGTACTTGGCCACCCGCTCGCTGCGGCTGAGGGAGCCCGTCTTGATCTGGCCGGCGCGGGTGGCCACGGCCAGGTCGGCGATGGTGGTGTCCTCGGTTTCGCCGCTGCGGTGGCTGATCACGCTGGTGTAGCCGGCCCGGCCGGCCAGATCGATCGCCTGCAGGGTTTCGGTGAGGGAACCGATCTGGTTCACCTTGATCAGGATCGAGTTGGCGGTGCCGCTGTCGATCCCCCGCTGCAGGCGGCTGGTGTTGGTCACGAACAGGTCGTCGCCCACGAGCTGGAGCCGGCTGCCCATGCGCTCGGTCATCAGCGCCCAGCCCTCCCAGTCGTCTTCGGCGAGGCCATCCTCGATCGAGACGATCGGATAGCGGCTCACCAGCGCATCGAGCTGATCCACCATCTCGGCGGAGCTGTAACTGCCGCCACCGAAGGCGTAGCGACCATCGGCATAGAACTCGGTGCTGGCCACATCGAGAGCCAGGGAAATCTCCTCGCCGGGCTTGTAGCCGGCCTTCTCGATCGCCGCCACCAGCAGGGCGCCGGCCGCATCGTTGCTCTCCAGGTTGGGGGCAAAGCCGCCCTCATCACCCACGGCGGTGGAGAGGCCCTGGTCGCTCAGCAGCCCCTTGAGCACGTGAAACACCTCGGTGCCCATCCGCAGGGCCTCGCGGAAGCTGGGGGCGCCGTGGGGCACCAGCATGAATTCCTGGAAATCCAGGTTGTTGGCGGCGTGGGCCCCACCGTTGATCACGTTCATCAGCGGCACCGGCAGCAGGGTGGCCATCGGTCCGCCCAGGTAGCGGTAGAGGGGCAGCCCCACCCCATCGGCGGCCGCCCGCGCCACCGCCAGGCTCACGGCCAGGATGGCGTTGGCCCCAAGGGCTGATTTGTTGTCGCTGCCGTCGAGCTCGATCATTGTGGTGTCGACAGCCACCTGCTCGATGGCGGTGAGGCCGCAGAGAACCGGGGCGATCTTCTCCTCGATGTTGGCCACCGCCTGAAGCACCCCCTTGCCGGCGTAGCGGCTGCCGCCATCGCGCAGCTCATGGGCCTCATGGGCGCCGGTGCTGGCGCCGCTGGGCACGATGGCGTGGCCCTGGGCGCCCCCTTCCAGCCGCACTTCCGCTTCCACCGTGGGGGTGCCGCGGGAGTCGAGCACCTCCCGAGCCACGATGGAATCGATCACGAGGTCGAGGGAGTCGAACACGAAAACTGCATGCAGTCAGGGCTTGGGGGGATCCTATGGGTCGCCCCGGGGCATCCTGTTGTGACGCTCGGTACCGACTGGTGAGTCGCCGACTCCAGTCCTGACGCCAGAATCGGGGTTCAATCCCCTGCCGATGGCGATGCGTCTGCTGCACACCATGCTCCGGGTCGGCGATCTGGAGCGTTCCCTCGCCTTCTACACAGAGGTGCTCGGCATGCGTCTGCTGCGGCGCCGCGAGTATCCCTCCGGACGCTTCACCCTGGCTTTCCTCGGCTACGGCGAGGAAAGCGACAGCACCGTGATCGAGCTCACCCACAACTGGGACACCACGTCCTATGAGATCGGCACGGGTTATGGCCACATCGCCATCGGTGTCGACGACATTGCTGGCACCTGTGATGCCATCGCCGGCAAGGGGGGACGGGTGGTGCGCCCACCGGGGCCGATGAAGCACGGCAGCACCGTGATCGCCTTTGTGGAGGACCCGGACGGATACAAGGTGGAGCTGATCCAGCTTGCCCCGAGGGTCGATGCAGCAGCCTGAGCGTTTCGATACCAGCGCGGTCGCGGCCGCCGGCGGCGACACGCCGCGGGGCAGCCTCACCAGCGAGCCCGACCTCTTCAGTGAGGCCGCCTGGGACCTGCTGCTGGCCTCCCAGGACCAGGCCCGCCGCTGGCGTCATGACCAGATGGATGTGGAGCACCTGCTCCAGGCGCTTCTGCAGGATTCACGCTTCGCGGCCTGGGTGGATCCCTTGTCGATCGAACGTGAGCGCCTGCTCGATCGTCTGGAGGGCTTCTGCGCCGAGCAGCCCTCGTCGCCCGGCGACGACCTCTACATCGGTGATGCCCTCGAAGACCTGCTGGAGGAGGCCGATCGCCGCCGCTCCAGCTGGGGTTCGCGCCTGCTCGATATTCCCCATCTCCTGCTGGCCCTGCTGGATGAACCCCGCCTGGGGGCGGCGCTGCTGGCGGAGGAGGGGCTGAGCGAGCCGGAATTGCTGCGCCAGCTGCGGCCCGCCGCGGCCCCCGTCGCCAGACCGGCCGGCGTCCGCACAGCTCCTGTGGCCGGGTCCGGGCGCCCCCGCCGTTTCGAAGCGCCTCCGGCCCCAGCCGACGACTGGATCGACAGCCCTACACGGGAGCCCGCCGTGGTGCCGCCGCTGACCGCCCCCGCGGCAGCAGCCCCCGTGCCACGTCCCATCAGGCCTGTCCGTGCCCCTGATCAGGAGCTGACACTGGAGGCTGAGGCGGGCGAGCCCAGCGCCCTGGAGCAGTACGGCCGCGACCTCACCGCAGCCGCCCGTGCTGGCCTGCTTGATCCGGTGATCGGCCGCGACACCGAGATCCGCCGGTTGATCCAGGTGCTCTCCCGCCGCGGCAAGAACAATCCGGTGCTGATCGGGGAGCCCGGCGTCGGTAAGACGGCCATCGCCGAGCGCCTGGCCCAGCGCATCGCCAGCGGCGAAGTGCCCGACTCCCTCAAAGGCCTGCGCCTGATCGCCCTCGACCTCGGTGCCCTGATCGCTGGCGCCAAGTTCCGCGGTCAGTTCGAGGAACGCCTGCGCAGCGTGCTGGCTGAGGTGAAGGAGCCTGAGGCGGGCCGCGGCGCCGCGGCAGTCGTCAGCAGCGATGCCGGGGTGGTGCTGTTCATCGATGAGCTGCACACCGTGGTGAGCACCGACCGCTCCAGTGCTGATGCCGGCAGCATCGTCAAGCCGGCCCTGGCCAGGGGGGCGCTGCGCTGCATCGGGGCCACCACCCCGGAGGACTACCGCCGCACGGTGGAGAAGGATCCTGCCCTCAACCGCCGCTTTCAGCAGGTGGTGATCCGTGAACCCAGCAAGGAGGTGAGCCTCGAGATCCTGCGGGGCCTCAAGGAGCGCTATGAGCTCCACCACGGCGTCACCATCACCGATGGGGCCCTGCAGGCGGCAGTGCGTCTGGCTGAGCGCTACATCGCCGACCGCTGCCTGCCCGACAAGGCGATCGATCTGATCGATGAGGCCGCCGCCCAGCTGCGCATGGAGGTCACCTCCAAGCCCCAGGTGGTGGAGGCCGCTGAACTCGACCTGCGCCGGATCGAACTGGCTCTGCTCGGGGCTGAGGCGGCCTCCCAGGACGAGCGGGTGGCCCTGCAGGAGCAACGGCGCAGCGCCCTGGAGCACCTGCAGGATCTGCAGCGGCGCTGGCAGGCGGAGCGCGACCAACTGGCGGAGCTGAGGGAGCTGCTTCAGCAGGACGACGAGCTGCGGCTGGCGATCGCCGAGGCCGAGCGTGACGGCGAGTTCGAGGAGGCGGCCCGCCTGCAGGTGGATCAGCTGCAGCTGGTGCAGCAGCGCCGCGCCGCCCTGGAGGAGGAACTTCTCGACGATCAGCGCGGCGGTCTCTCCCTGCTGCGCGAGCAGGTGGAGGAGGGCGACATCGCCGATGTGGTGGCCCGTTGGACCGGCATTCCGATCCAGCGTCTGCTGGCTGGGGAGCGTCAGAAGCTGCTGGAGCTGGAGCAGCGGCTGGCGGAGCGGGTGATCGGCCAGCCCGAGGCGGTGGCGGCGGTGGCCGCCTCGATCCGGCGGGCCCGGGCCGGCATGCAGGATCCGAGCCGACCCGTGGGCTCCGTCCTTTTCCTTGGCCCCACGGGCGTGGGCAAGACCGAGCTGGCCAAGGCCCTGGCCGCGGCCCTCTTTGATGAGGAGGACGCCCTGGTGCGGCTCGACATGAGCGAATTCATGGAGCGCAACGCCGTGGCCCGGCTGGTGGGGGCTCCCCCCGGCTATGTGGGCTACGAGGAAGGAGGACAGCTCACCGAGGCCGTGCGTCGCCGCCCGTACGCGGTGCTGCTGCTCGATGAGGTGGAGAAGGCCCACCCCGAGGTGTTCAACCTGCTCCTGCAGGTGCTCGACGACGGCCGCCTGACGGATTCCCAGGGCCGCACGGTCGATTTCCGCCACACCGTGGTGGTGATGACCAGCAACCTGGCCAGCCGGGCCATCCTCGAGAGTGCTCGCAGCGGCGACGACTCTGGCCTGGAGGCGGCGGTTGAGCGTGCCCTGGCCGGGCAGTTCCGGCCGGAGTTCCTCAACCGCATCGACGAGGTGATCCGCTTCCGGCCCCTGGCGCAGAGCGACCTGCAACGCATCGTGCGCCTGCAGGTGGCGGAACTGGCGGCGCTGCTGAAGGAGCAGCGGCTGGAGCTGGAGATCGATGAGGCCGTGGTGAGCCGCCTGGCGGAGCTGGGCTATGAGCCGGAATTCGGCGCCCGGCCCCTGCGCCGGGTGCTGCGCCGCCGCATCGAAAATCCCCTGGCCACAGAGTTGCTGGAGGACCACTTCCGCGCGGCCCGCGGCGTGCGTGTGTGTCTCGGCGATCCCACCGGCCCGGATGGAGCCGACACTCTGCGCTTCCTGCCCCTTGAGTAACCGCTGAAAGGGTGTCCGGTAGGGTGTTCGTTTGCCGGTACGCCTTGCCGTCCGGTGCGCCCGCGCCCGTGGATTCTCCCAGCCGCACCACCACCTCCGACGACATCTCTGAGCAGGAGGTCAAGCCTGCCCAGCCTGCTGGTGTCGGTGGTTTCGTCTCCTCCACCCTGGAGGAGCTGCGCAAGGTGGTGTGGCCCAGCCGTCAGCAGCTCTTCAGCGAGTCGGTGGCGGTGATCCTGATGGTGAGCCTCTCGGCCGCCACCATCGCCGCCGTCGACCGCTTTTACAGCTGGGCTTCCTCCCAGGTCTTTCCCTGAGGCGCCGGCGGCTCCTCAGCCCTCTCTGTCCCGTTCGTTCTGAGCACGCACTCCTCCGTCCCCGTGTCCGAAGCCGATCTCGTCACCGCAGCCAGCCCCGACGGCGCCCCTGAGGACGCCGCCACCGTTGACGTGCTCGCCCTCGAGGCCCCCCCACCGGCGGAGCGCGAAGGCAAGCCGATGGTGGCCCGCTGGTATGCCGTGCAGGTGGCTTCCAGTTGTGAGAAGAAAGTGAAGGCCACCCTGGAGCAGCGCGCCATCACCCTGGGCGTCGACAGCCGCATCCTGGAGATCGAGATCCCCCAGACCCCGGCGGTGAAGCTCAAGAAAGACGGCAGCCGCCAGGCCGCCGAGGAGAAGGTCTTCCCCGGCTATGTGCTGGTGCGAATGATGCTTGATGAAGACACGATGATGGCGGTGCGGAGCACCCCCAACGTGATCAACTTCGTGGGCCAGGAGGAGCGCCGCTCCACCGGCCGGGCCCGTGGTCACATCAAGCCCAGGCCCCTCAGCCGCCAGGAGGTCGACCGGATCTTCAAGCGCGCCGCCGAGAAGAAGCCCGTCGTCAAGGTCGATCTGGCCGAGGGCGATCAGATCCTGGTCACGGCTGGTCCGTTCAAGGACTTCCAGGGCGAGGTGATTGAGGTGTCGGGCGAGCGCAGCAAGCTCAAGGCCCTGCTCTCGATCTTCGGCCGGGAAACCCCGGTGGAACTCGAATTCGCCCAGATCAGCAAGCAAAGCTGATGCTCACGGGGCCGCCTCCCTGCGGAGGGCGGCCCAACCCGGCGGCACCGTTCTGGCGCCGCCGCCCAACGCCTCGACCCAAGGGTCAGGCGATCCGCAGCGCTTCCCTCCGTAGACCAGCCGATGGCCAAAAAAGTCGTTGCCGTAATCAAGCTGGCGCTCAATGCCGGCAAAGCCAACCCCGCACCACCGGTGGGTCCTGCCCTCGGCCAGCACGGGGTCAACATCATGGCGTTCTGCAAGGAGTACAACGCCCGCACCCAGGACAAGGCCGGCTATGTGATTCCGGTGGAGATCTCGGTCTTCGAAGACCGCAGCTTCACCTTCATCACCAAGACCCCGCCGGCTTCGGTGCTGATCACCAAGGCCGCTGGTATCGACAAGGGTGCCGCCACCTCGGCCAAGGGCCGTGTGGGCGCCATCAGCCGTGCCCAGCTCCAGGAGATCGCCAGCACCAAGCTGCCCGACCTCAACTGCTCCAGTCTGGAGTCGGCCATGCGCATCATCGAAGGCACCGCCCGCAACATGGGCGTCGCCATCAGCGACTGATCACGCAGGAGCCCAGCTCCGTTACTCCCGCTTCAACCACCGTTCACCCCACCCGGGGGAGACAGTCACCGCCGGCCCCGGCCCAGCCCTGGCCACCGACAGCCTGTCGCCTGAACCCCGCCGAAACCCATGCCCAGACAATCCAAGCGTTTCACCGCCCTGCTCGAGACGATCGAGGATCGCGAGTACACCCCGCTCGAGGCCCTCGAGCTGGTGAAGGCCAACGCCAACTCCAAGTTCGATGAAACGATCGAAGCCCATGCGCGCCTCGGCATCGATCCCAAGTACACCGACCAGCAGCTGCGCACCACCGTCGCCCTGCCCAAGGGCACCGGCCAGACCATTCGCATCGCCGTGATCGCCCGTGGCGAGAAGGTGGCCGAAGCCAAAGCGGCCGGCGCCGACCTCGCCGGTGACGACGAGCTGGTGGAGGCCATCGCCGGCGGTCAGATCGACTTCGACCTGCTGATCGCCACGCCGGACATGATGCCGAAGGTGGCCAAGCTGGGTCGAGTGCTCGGTCCCCGCGGTCTGATGCCGAACCCGAAGGCCGGCACCGTGGCCACCGATCTGGCAGGGGCCATCAACGAATTCAAGGCGGGGAAACTGGAATTCCGTGCCGATCGCACCGGCATCGTGCACGTGCGCTTCGGCAAGGCCAGCTTCTCATTGGACGACCTGCTGGAGAACCTCAAGGCTCTGCAGGAAACGATCGACCGCCAGAAGCCCAGCGGTGCCAAGGGCCGCTACTGGCGGAGTCTCTACCTCACCTCCACCATGGGTCCTTCCGTCTCGGTCGACGTCACCGCCCTGCAGGACATCAAGCTCGACGGCTGAGCGCACGGTGCGGAGTGATGTTCCGCCCTGCCGTGTAAGCTGATCGATCGGGCACGCGCCCGGCCCAAGACAGCAGGTCAGTGCTGTGGCTTCAGGTTCCCCGCTTCGGTGGGTCATCCGGTGTCCGCAGTTCCGTAAACCCTGCCGAGGTGCACGCGACTTTTTTTCCGGTTCGGCTTGTCCGGGCGGATCACCGTTCAGCGGCCTCTCGAGGCATCCCGCCGGTTCACCCCGGCTGTGGAGCCGGCGGCCGCGTCCCGGCTTGTTCCCCCAACTCCGTACCAAATCCATGGGCCGCACGCTGGAGAGCAAGCAACAGATCATCGAAGAGCTCAAGGGGCTCCTCGGTGAGGCCGAAATGGCGCTGGTCCTTGATTACAAGGGCTTGTCCATCAAAGAGATGTCTGATCTGCGGACTCGTCTGCAGGCCAACAGCGGCATTTGCAAGGTGACCAAGAACACCTTGATGCGCCGTGCCATTGATGGAAACAGCGCCTGGTCGGAACTCGACTCCCTGCTCACCGGCACCAATGCCTTCGTCCTGATCAAGGGCGATGTCGGTGGTGCCGTCAAGGCCGTTCAGTCCTTCCAGAAGGACACCAAGAAGTCGGATGTGAAAGGAGGCCTTTACGAAGGCAAACTTCTTTCCCAGAACGACATCAAGGCCATTGCCGAGCTGCCCTCCAAGGAGGTGCTCATCGCCCAGATCGCCGGTGCGATCAATGCGGTGGCCACCAAGCTGGCTGTTGGCATCAACGAAGTTCCCTCCGGTCTCGCCCGGGCCCTCCAGCAGCACGCCGACAGCGGCGACGCCAGCTGAGCCCAGCGAAATCCACCGGCTCTGCCGGTTCAATTTTTCACAGATCTGTTGCTGATTCTCAACCATGACCACCAAAACTGACGACATCCTCGAGTCACTGAAGACCCTCTCCCTGCTGGAAGCTTCTGAGCTTGTCAAGCAGATTGAAGAGGCCTTCGGTGTGTCCGCCGCCGCTTCCGCTGGCGTCGTGATGGCTGCCGCTCCTGCCGCTGCCGCTGAGGCTGCCGAAGAGCAGACCGAGTTCGATGTGATCCTCGAGAGCTTCGACGCCGCCGCCAAGATCAAGGTGCTCAAGGCCGTCCGCGAGGCCACCGGCCTCGGTCTGGGCGAAGCCAAGGCTCTGGTCGAGGCAGCCCCCAAGGCCGTCAAGGAAGGCATCGCCAAGGGCGATGCCGAGGCTCTCAAGAAGTCGATCGAAGAAGTGGGCGGCAAGGTCACCATCAAGTGATCAGCCCCGGCGGAGGTTTGTCCTCCGCCAACTTCATCAACCAAAGCCGGCCTCTCGGGGCCGGCTTTTTGCTGGCTTGAAACGGCCAAAAAAAAAGCCCGCCGAAGGCAGGCTTTTGAGGTGGAACGATGCCGGGAGTCTGTCCTCGTTTCGACCCCGGGAGAGCGTTCTACACTCCTCACACACGAAAATTGTATGGGCTGGATCCGTTAGGTGCCAGCGCCAAGGGACGCTGTGTTCACTGTCACTCCCGGAAGGGGATCACCTGCAGAGCGATCGGACCGGTCTCCAGCTCGCCACCTCGGGCGATGCTCCCGAGGACACGTCCCAGGCTGCCCGGCCCCTCGCTGCTGATGGGCTGAACCTTTTCGAGGCTGCCCCCGCCGGCCTGGGCGATCAGCTGCTCCAAGGGGCTGCTGGCCGCGAAATAAATATGGTTCAGGGTTTGCTGTCCGAAGACGCGGCGGTTCAGCTGCCAGTCGCTCTCGAGTTTGATCGGAACAAATCCCTCAGGGTCACGGCGGCTCACCTCGCCCCGCCCCACCAGCAGCAGGGTGGTGTCCGCCGGGCTCATGGCCTGCAACTGAAGCTCATTGCCCACCTGGCTGAGGCGAAGGCGGTAGCGGCTGGCCAGGTCCTGGCCAGCTACCCGCAGGGAATAGGCGTTGCTGCCGGCGTAGCTGGTGCAGATCCCCTTGGAGTCGAAGCGGTTCATCGAGGCATCCACCAGGCCGTCGGGCCGGGCCTGCCAGCAGGGCTGGCCGTTGGCGGTCTGCTCGATCAGCACCAGCGACCAGTCGGCGAAGCCGACCGGCTTGGCCAGCACCGCAAACTGCGACGCCTCCACAGGCTGGCTGTCGAACACTCCGGCGGCCTCCGCCAGGGGCGTTGTGACGGCCTGGAGCGTGGTGGCTGCCAGACCAGCCCCTGCAAGGGCCAGGTAGGTTCGCTGCATGGTGGATTTCCTGCGTCCCAACATCGTCGCCACGGTCTACGGCACCACTGTCTACCGAACAATGGCCGGGTTGCCCAGTGGCTGCTGAGCCGGTGCGGGTGGTGGCGGCTGCCTGTGATGGCGCCTGCCGCGGCAATCCGGGCCCGGGGGGCTGGGGCTGCCTGCTGCGTTTCGAGGACGGCAGCGTGCGCGAGCTGGGGGGTGCGGCTGCGGCGACCACCAACAACCGCATGGAGCTCACCGCTGCCCTGGCCCTGATGGAGGAGTTGCGGCAGATGCCCCTTCACCCCGATCTGCGCCTGCGCACCGACAGCCGCTACCTGATCGATGGACTGACCAAGTGGATGCCGGGCTGGAAGCGCAAGGGCTGGCGCACCGCCTCCGGCGGACCTGTGCTCAACCGCGACCTCTGGGAGGAGCTGGACCGGGCACGCCTGCCGGGGTTGAGCCTGGCCCATGTGAAAGGGCACAGCGGTGATCCCGATAACGACCGCTGCGATGAGATCGCCGTGGCCTTCTCCCGCGGCGGCTCCCCTGATCTGGCCCAGGGACCCGGGTCTGGCAGCCCTCGGAGCGCTCCTGAGCCAGCCCAGCCTGAGGAGGATGCGCTCGATCAGCCGGCTCCCGCGGCTCTGGGCCAGCTGCTCACCCGCCTTGAGGTGGCTGACCGCTTCGCCAGCGGCGGTTACGCCCTCACGGCCGCCGAACTGGCCCGCCTCGTGGAGCAGCCCCTGGCCCGTCTGCAGGAGCGGCAGGCCCCCTGGATCTGGCGCGACTGGCGGGTGAGTCCCACCAGCGAGGGCCGCTGGCGGCTGGAGCGCGCCGAGCCCGTCCTGCAGGAGTCCCCATGATTCTGGAGCGACCAGAGCGCGCCTCCTCAGTAGCCACGGCCGGCACCAGCACGGGTTCGCTCTACCGCCGCTGGGTGGGCCCGCTGCTCGCGAGGGATGAGGGGGCCGATGCCGAGCAGCTCAGCAGCCTCACTCTCGCCGCCCTGGCCCAGGCCTCCCTGCGCCGAGACTGGCCCCTGGTGTCGGGCAGCCTGGCGGGCCTCGGGGCCGAGCTGCAACGGCGTGACCATCGCCTCGAGCAGACCCTCTTCGGTTGCCGCTTCGCCAATCCGGTGGGCCTGGCTGCGGGTTTCGACAAGAACGCGGTGGCGGCGGGAATCTGGCACCTGTTCGGGTTCGGCTTCGCTGAGCTGGGCACGATCACCTGGCACCCTCAGCCGGGCAATCCGCGGCCGCGGCTGTTCCGCCTGGCCCAGGAGCGGGCCGCGCTCAACCGCATGGGTTTCAACAACGACGGCGCCCAGGCCGTCAAGCGCAACCTGGAGCGCCAGCACCTGCCCCCGCCGGGCCAGCGGCCTGCGGTGCTGGGCCTCAATCTGGGCAAGTCGAAGATCACCTCCCTGGAGCTGGCCCCCGACGACTACGCCTCCTCCCTGGAGCTGCTCTCGCCGCTGGCCGACTACGTGGTCATCAATGTCAGTTCACCCAACACCCCCGGTCTGCGCGACCTGCAGGATGCGGTGCAGCTGCGACGGCTGGTGGAGCGGCTGCGGCGCCTGTCGGCCTGCCCGCCGCTGCTGGTCAAGATCGCCCCCGACCTCGAAGACGACGCCATCGACACGATTGCCCGTCTGGCCTACGAGGAGGGCCTTGCCGGGGTGATCGCCGTGAACACCAGCGTCAACCGGCTGGGCCTGGAGAACCGTCGCCTGCCCCAGACCGGGAGGACGCTTGCGGAGGAGGCCGGTGGGCTCAGCGGAGCCCCCCTGCGCGGCCGGGCTCTGGAGGTAATCCGGCGCCTGCGGGCCACGGCCGGTCCAGCCCTGCCGCTGATCGGCGTGGGTGGAATCGATTCCCCTGAGGCCGCCTGGGAGCGGATCACGGCCGGAGCTTCGCTGATTCAGCTCTACACGGGCTGGATTTACCAGGGTCCGGGCCTGGTGCCGGCGATTCTCGAGGGCCTCGGTGATCAGCTGGACCGTCATGGCTGCAGCCACCTCAGTGAGGTGGTGGGCAGTGGTCTGCCCTGGCGCTGAGCGCTGGTCCAGTCCGCTCTGCAGGCGTGTGGTCGCGTGAGATGCGTAATCCTCGTATGGCCGGTACGCTTCGGCCGGATTCCTGGACGTGACGATTGGTTCTTGCCGGCGTTCAGGAACAGCTTCAGCCCTTCACATCCCGGCTGTTTCCTCGCCGGGTCTGGCTGGCTCTTGACGACGACGCGGTCACGGTGGTGACCACCAAGGGACTTGGCCAGCCGGTTCAACTCGACCTATTCAGGCGGGTGCCCCTGCCGCGCGGGGCCTGCTCCGCCGGTGATCCTCAGCAGGTGATGGCCCTCGGCGACCTGATCGGCGATCTGCTGGTGGAACTGGGCCTGGTGGGCGTTGAGGTGCTGGCGGTGCTTCCCGCCGCCGCCTGCGCCTGGAGGGTGGTGCAGTGGCCCTTCGACGACTGGCCCGAGTCAGCGGACGAGGCCCTGCGCCAGATCGATCCCGCCCTGGGGCTTCCCTATGACCTCTCCCAGGCCTACATCAGCCTCCTGCCACTGGAGGGTGCTGGCCAGCAGGACTCTGGATCCTGCTCCTCGCTGCTGGTGAGTGTCCCTCGCCAGCGGGTGCTCAGCTGGATTGAGGTGTTCGACATTGCCGGAGTGCAGCTGGAGCGGCTGGAAGCGGCTCAGGTGTGCGAGCTGCGTGCCCTGGCCCCCCTGCTCGACGGCGCCGAGCCCGATCTGCTCGAGGTGCTGGTGGTGCTGGATGAGTGGGGTGCGCGGCTCACCCTGTTGCGCCACGGCGTGCCGGAGTACGGCCGTGAGGTGAAAGGGTCGTTGTCCGACCTCGAGGACGAGTTGGAGCGTTGCATCGCCTACTGGCGCGGCCGGGATCCAGACGTGACTGGTGCTCGCCTCTGGCTGACGGGCTCCAGTCCAGACCTATCCATGCTCGCCAACAAGCTGCGCGGCAGCGGCGACTGGCCTGTGCAGATTCTCGATCCGGTGACCCTTGGCTGGATCGCCCTGCCCCCGGACGACGGCGATGAGCCGCCACCGTCAGGTTCTGCCCTGGCCAGCCTCCATGGACTGATCCAAGCGGAGCTGGCGCGATGAGTCCGATGTTTCCTGGTCTTGACCTGCTGCGGGAACGGCGGCTGGAGCTGGGTCTGCCCGCAGAACCCCCCAGGCCGCCCGACGCCAGGCGGCTGCTGTTGATCGGATCGGCCATCGGCGGCGCCATCGTGCTATCCACCATTGGCGTGACGCTGCTATTGAAGCTGCAGGGCCTGCTGCTGGAGCAGGAGCTCACCCGGCTGGCGCCGGTGCTGGGCCAGGTGGAGACACTCGAGGCCGAACTGGCTGCCGATAAGGACAACCTCGAGCACAAGAGCAAGGGCAATGACCAGTTGGTGAATGGACTGGTGGCCGTGCGCTCGGGCTCTGCCCTGATGACCGACCTGGCTGGCCGTACCCCGGCCGAGTTGCAGCTCACCTCGGTG
>NZ_JAGQBY010000069.1:0-15964 GCF_024345875.1 Synechococcus sp. EJ6-Ellesmere | reverse complement strand
GTGGCGCACCCGAGCTGATCCACTGGCGGATGTGTGGGACACCGTGCTGGTGCCCATGCTCGAGAAGGCGCCGCAGCTTGAACCCCAAACGCTGCTGCTGCACTTGGAGCGGACCTTCCCGGGCCAGGAGTGGTACCGGCGCAAGCGGACCCTGCAACGCCGCGTCGAGCAATGGCGGGCCCTGCACGGGCCGGCTCAGGAGGTGATGTTCCTGCAGGAGCACCGCGCCGGCGTTCTGGGGATCTCCGATTTCACCGTGCTCAAGGGCGAGCCGATCACGATCTGTGGGGAGGTGCTGGAGCACCGGCTGTTCCACTTCCGTCTGCCCTATTCGGGCTGGTGTCACGTGGCAGTGATCCACGGCGGTGAGAGCTTTGTCGCCCTGTCCGAGGCTCTGCAGAACGCTCTCGCTCTTTGCGGTGGGGTGCCGGCGGAGCACCGCACCGACAGCCTGAGTGCCTGCTTCCGCAACCGCGACGGCAGCTACGCGGGGGACTACACCAGCCGCTACCGCGAGCTCTGCTCTCACCTGGGCGTGATCGCCACCCGCAACAACCGCGGCGTCGCCCACGAGAACGGCGCGATCGAGGGTCCGCACCGGCACTGGAAACACCGACTGGAGCAGCAGCTGATCCAGCGCGGCAGCCGCGACTTTTCAACGGAGGCGGAGTACCGGCAGCTGGTGGCTCAGGTCACCGCCACCCTCAACAGCCGCTACCAGGTGCAGGGGAACCTGGAGATTGAGCAGCTGCACCTGCAGCCCCTGCCGGTGGAGCGCTTTGCCGACTACGAGCCGGTGGTGGCGCGGGTGCGGAGCACCAGCACGATCGAGGTGCGCTCGGTCACCTACAGCGTCCTCTCACGGCTGATCGGCCAGCAGCTGACGGTGCACCTGCGCCATGACCGGCTGGATCTGTTCCTGCGCAGCCAGTTCGTGGAGACCCTGCCGCGCTTGCACCGGCGAGCGGGCCAGAGTGGGCCACTGCGGCGGATCGATTTCCGCCATGTGATCGAGAGCCTCAGGCGCAAGCCAAGAGCGCTGTTGCGCGCCCAGCTGCAGTCCGACCTGTTCCCAGGAGAGAACTGGCGGCAGCTATGGCGCCAACTCCTGGCGGCCCTGCCGCCGGATGAGGCGGCCAAGGTCATGGTGGACGCCCTCCATGTCGCCGCCAAACAGGGCGACCTCGCCGATGTGGAGCGCTATCTGCGGCGTCAGCTGCGCCGCGGTGAGCTGTACCTCACTGCCTTGCGTGATCACTACGGCCTGCGCCCCCCCCGGGGCCTGGCGGCCATGCCACAGCTCGACATCCCTGAACACACCCTCAGCAGCTATGACGAACTCCTGGGTGGAACCCCCCAGCCGGCCGGCGCTGGAAACGGCTCTGCCATCCCTGTTGAAACAGTTGAAACTGCCCCAGTTCCGCAGCCAGTGGCAGGCAGCGGAGCAGCAGGCCACAGCCGATGGCTGGAGTCCAGCCAGCTACCTCTACGTGCTGGCGGAGCAGGAACACCAGCAGCGGCATCAGACCCGTCAGCGGCGGCTGTTGCATGAGGCCCAGCTGCCGGTCCCCAAGACCCTGGCGGAATACGACTGGAATGCCATCCCGGATCTGGAGCGTCCCCAGATCGAGCAGCTCGCCCACGACACCGGCTGGCTGGACCGCGCCGAGAACCTGCTGCTGTTTGGCCCCAGCGGTGTGGGGAAAACCCACCTGGCGGCTGGCATCTGCCGCAGCCTGATCGCCCTGGACCGCTCTGCACGCTTCTTCTCCGCCACCACCCTGGTGCAGGAGCTGCAGCGGGCCAAGGCCGACTACGCCCTGGCCAAGGCCCTGACCCGACTGGATCGCTTTGCCCTGCTGGTGATCGACGACATCAGCTACGTGCGCAAGGACGAGGCCGAGACCTCGGTGCTGTTTGAGCTGGTGATGCACCGCTACGAACGGAAATCCCTGTTGGTGACCAGCAACCAGCCGTTCAGCGAGTGGGAGAACGTCTTCTCCACCAGTGCCATGACGGTGGCGGCGGTGGACCGGCTGGTGGACCACAGCACGCTGATTCAGATCAGTGGCGAGAGCTACCGCCGCAAGCGGGCCCGCCGCCTTGGTCGCCCCAGCACGCGCTGATTCGTCGCCGCGACCAGGCGTCAATTACCCGCCAACTGCCAGCAACCCCTGGCGCCAGGTGCCGGTGATGGGCTCCGCGCTGCCGCCGGACCGTGGGGTCCGCCGGCTCGTGCGCTCCGCTGCAGCGCTCAGGCGGGACGACAACAAGAACGCCAGCCAACGGGCTTGACGTCTGGGGCCGACCAGAAGGTCCCTGCTCAATGGCAGAGGGCCGGGGCAAGGTGGGCCATCTGTCGTGTCGCCTGCGGTGGCTCTGTTTTTGCTGCCGCCTCCCCCTGCCATGGCAGGGGGAGAAGCGGGCGGAACCCGCCTACGTAATTGACGCGACCCGCCTACGTAGTTGACACCGGGCACTCAAGCGAGTTGACCAGGCCAGATGCGGCATCAACGCCGATATGGCAAAGCATTCCATAGGCGAAGCCTTCTGCGCAGCAGTGGAACCACTGCTCGCCCTTGGCCACCGAGTGCATTTCAGGATCTCTCTCCTTAGCCTTGTTCTAGTGGCTCCGCCACGCTCGGCCTGCGGCCTCGGTAAGGGTGGAGCTGGGGGCATTGATGATCGTGGCATCAAGGATCGTGCCTTCCCATGGCCTCCGGCCGACTTCGTCTACAGCATCACTCCCCTCTTGCTCAGCATCTGGTTCACACCCTCGAGGATCTGCTCGGCGATCCGGTGCTCTTCCAGCAGATGGCGAAAGTTGAGGATCGTCGTCTCATCAGGGATCCTCCCTTCCATCGTCTCGATCCCTGCGAAGCGGCGGAAGCAGGGCGTATCGATCAGCATCTCCTCCAAAGGAATCGGCGGACGGCCTCCTTTGCTGGACGGCTTGTGATACACGGGCTCAATCAAGGCCAGAAACGCCTCCCAGGGAACCGTGATCTCCATCTCATACAAGAAGCGCTGGCGACGCGTCCCCCTTTTGACGTAGATCTGCTCGTAGTCCGTGAAGCCCAGCTGGAGGGGGGCGGCCATCCGTTCCAGTCTCAGTCTTGGATCTGGATTGATTTTAGCGGGTTTTTCAGGGGTTCCTTAGTGGGTTTTTCTGGGGTTCCCAAGGCTTTGGAAGGACAATCATTCCTCCATCTATGGCAGCTCATGGATATCCTGGAACGGCAAAGTGAGGTCTGGAAACTGTTGCCTTCAGTCACCACGGGCCCGCATTCCGAGAATGCGCTCCATGGACAGAATGCCTATGTCCAGCAATTCTTTCACACCACAGAAGACACTCCGAATGGACTTCTGAATTCAGCCCGTTGATCGTGTTGTCACGACGCCAAGACGATCATGACGAAGATAAATGCTGGAACCTCCCAGTTGGTGCCGATACCCAATGGCTCGTCTGCCAGTCAGTTGATCCCGGAGCTGCCCTCCCCTCCGCCACCGTGTTCTGAATGGTGATCGCGCTGCCATGCTTCGGCAACAGCACGATCGATCTGTGAACCGCGAGCCCGGCCATCTCAGCAGCCCCCTCAGCCCAGAGCAACTGCGGGAGCTGATGCCCGCCCTGGCCAACAAGACCTACTTCAACTACGGCGGCCAGGGCCCCCTGCCCAACGCCTCGCTTGAGGCAATCACGGCCAGCTGGCGGACCATCCAGGAGCTTGGGCCCTTCACCGCCGACATCTGGCCGTGGCTTGAGGGGGAAGTGAGGAGTTTGCGGGGGGCACTGGCCGCGCTCTGCGGGGTGCCGCCGGAGCGCCTGGCCCTCACCGAGAACGTCACGAGTGGCTGTGTACTGCCCCTGTGGGGCCTGCCCTGGCAGGCGGGCGATGAGCTGCTGATCAGCGATTGTGAGCATCCGGGCGTGGTGGCGGCCTGCCGGGAGCTGGCCCGCCGCGAAGGGCTCAGCATCTCCACCCTGGCGGTGAAAGGGCTGCGGGGCGATCTGGCCAGTACCAATGCCTCGGTGCTGGAGGCCCTAGGGGCCAGCCTCACTCGCCGCACCCGCCTGGTGGTGCTCTCCCACCTGCTCTGGAACACCGGCCAGTTGATGCCGATCAAGGCCGTGGCCCACCGGCTGGAGCAGCACCCCAGGCGGCCATGGCTGCTGGTGGACGCGGCCCAGTCTGTGGGGAGCCTGCCGCTGGCGGAGCACGAGGCGGATACTGGCGGCGCTGGTGCGGCGGCCGTGGCCGACATCTATGCCTTCACCGGCCACAAGTGGTGCTGCGGCCCCGAGGGCCTGGGCGGAGTGGCGCTCTCGGAGCGGCTGCTGGCTGAGGCACAGCCCACCATGGGCGGCTGGCGCAGCCTTGCCCAGGAAAATGATCAAGGAAGCGCCTGGCATCAAGATGCCAGGCGCTTTGAGGTGGCCACATCCTGCGTGCCCCTGCTGGCCGGGCTGCGCCGGTCGCTGGAGCTGCTGGAGGCGGTGGCCCCGGCACCGGAGCGGCTGGAGCTGATTCAGAAGCGCAGCCAGCAGCTCTGGCATGGCCTGAGTCAGCTGCCGGGTGTGCACCCCCTCCTGGAGGTTCCACCTCCGGCTGGCTTGGTGAGCTTCGTGGTGGAGGGAGCCGCTCCAGGGGATCTGGTGAGCCAGCTGGGAGAGCGAGCCATCTGGCTGCGCACCCTCGACGATCCCCATTGCCTCAGGGCCTGCACCCACATCACCACCACGGGAGCGGAGCTGGAGGTGCTTCTTACGACCCTGGCCGAACTCACCAGGCCCACCTAGGAGCCTGTGAGCTCAGTCCTTCGGACCATCCAGCAGGTTGCGCTGCACCCAGCCGGCCAGCAGGGCGCCGACGATCGGCGCCAGCCAGAACAGCCACAGCTGACCCATGGCATCGCCGCCTGCCCAGAACGCCACGCCAGTGCTGCGGGCCGGGTTGACCGAGGTGTTGGTGATCGGGATGCTGATCAGGTGAATCAGCACCAGGCTGAGGCCGATCGGCACGCCGGCCAGGTCCTTGATCGCATCCTTGTGGGTGACCCCCAGGATGATGAGCAGGAAGATGAAGGTGAGAACCACCTCGATCACCAGAGCTGACACCAGGCCGTAACCACCGGGGGAGTGGGCCCCGAAACCGTTGGTGGCGAGGGGGTTGCTACCCGTCAGCTCGAAGCCGGGACGACCACCGGCGATGCCCAGAAGGAGGCCCCCAGCAATCAGCCCCCCCAGCACTTG
This sequence comes from Synechococcus sp. EJ6-Ellesmere, assembly GCF_024345875.1. Classification (NCBI taxonomy): domain Bacteria; kingdom Bacillati; phylum Cyanobacteriota; class Cyanophyceae; order Synechococcales; family Synechococcaceae; genus Synechococcus; species Synechococcus sp. EJ6-Ellesmere. The sequence goes on along the minus strand of NZ_JAGQBY010000069.1, from coordinate 10,710 downwards.
GGCGGCGATGTAAGGAAGCAGCTGCGAACCAGGATGGCGGCCGCTGGCCCAGAGGCCGAACGTAACCGCTGGATTGATGTGGCAACCGGAGATGTGGCCGATGGCGTAAGCCATGGTCAACAAGGTGAGGCCGAAAGCCAGCGACACCCCAAGGAAACCGAGCCCGAGGGGATTGGCCCCGGCTTGGTCGTAAGGAAACACAGCGGCCAGGACAGCACTGCCGCAACCTCCGAACACCAACCAAAAGGTGCCGATCATCTCAGCGAGGAATTTCCTCGACATGGGCACGGGGGAAGACATGGAATCGCTAATTGAAGAACTCAACGTGGGGCAAGATACTCGACAGACTGATATCCATCAGCGAATTCCCCCTGATATCAATGGTTCTGTCACGCCCAGTTCGGCTCAGCTGAGCCGCGCCCGCAGGGCCTTCTCCGCCTCTTCCCGGTCGTCGAAGTGGACTTTGGTGGTGCCCAGGATCTGGTAATCCTCATGGCCCTTGCCGGCGATCAGCACCAGATCGCTCGGGCCCGCCATGGCGACGGCCGCCGCGATCGCCGCAGCCCGATCCACCTCCACCGTCAGGTCGGTGCCGGATGGAATGCCGGCCACCACGTCGTCGAGGATGCGCTGGGGATCCTCGGTTCGGGGGTTGTCGGAGGTCACCACCACCCGGTCGGCCAGGCGCGCGGCGATCGCGGCCATCTGGGGGCGCTTGCCCCGGTCGCGGTCACCGCCGCAGCCGAACACGCACACCAGCTGGCCCCTGGCGAAAGGACGGCAGGCCGCCAGCGCATTTTCAAGACCATCGGGAGTGTGGGCGTAGTCGACCAGCACCGCTGGCAGCTCAGCGGCCTCTGGGAGCACCACCCGCTCCATCCGTCCGGGAACGCCCCGGAAACTGGGGATGGCCTCCAGCAGCTGGGCCAGCGGCAGGCCCTGCTGCTGCAATACCCCCACCGCCTGCAGCAGGTTCATCAGATTGAAGCGGCCCACCAGGGGGGAACGGAACGCCCCGCATCCCAGGGGCGTGATCAGGGTGCCGCTCACCCCATCGGCGGCGAAGATCAGCTCGTCCAGACGCAGCTCGGGCAGAGCCTCGGGACCCACGTCAGCGCCCGCCACAGCCAGGGAACTGCGCCAGAGCCGCTCCCCCAATTGCCCCGAGAGCCGCTCGGCCAGCCGGGCGCCCCAGGGATCGTCGATGTTGACCACGGCAGAGCCATCCAGCAGCTCCGAGGAGAACAACCTCGCCTTGGCCTCGAAGTAGGCCTCCATCGAGGGGTGGTAGTCGAGGTGGTCCTGGGTCAGGTTGGTGAACACCGCCCCAGCGAAGTGACAGCCGGCCACCCGGCGCTGATCGAGGGCGTGGGAACTCACCTCCATGGCCGCCAGCTGAGCTCCGGCCTCCACCGCCCGGGCCAGCTGACCCTGCAGCACATCGGCGAAGGCGGTGGTGTGCGACGCCGTGACGCTGTGTCCCGGCCAGCGGTTGATCAAGGTGCCGAACAGGGCCGTGGACTGGCCGCAGCCGGCGCTGAGGTGCTCGATCAGGTGGGTGGTGGTGGTCTTGCCGTTGGTGCCGGTCACGCCGATCAGGGCCAGGCGCCGGCTGGGGTCATGCCAGAACGAGGCCGCCAGCCGGCCGGCCCATTCCGCCACGGGGTCCTCCAGCACCAGGACCGGATCGGCCGCCCCCGGCGGGCACTGGGCCGCCGCCGCCGGCCCGATCAACGCCGCCGCCGCCCCCCGCTCCAGGGCGGCGGGCCAGAAGCTGCCCCCATCCACCTGGCTCCCGGGCAGGCCGATGAACAGGGTGCCGGCGGCCACGCGGCGGGAATCGCAGCTCAGGCCGGTGACCACGGCATCAGGCAACTGGGCAGGAATCGCCACAGCGCAGTCCTGCAGAAGGGAATGAAGCAGCTGGGGCATCGGGAGGTGATCCCCTGGGGCGGGGACTGGCATTTTTGAGTTCGCGCAGTTTTAGGCGCTTGGAGGCGGGCCGGGCAGCTCGGCCAGACACTTCCACAGCCAGCGCTGGAGGCCATCGCCCCCCAGCCGCGGCCCCACCCGCGGCAACAGCTGCGGCCGCCCCTGCCGCAGCACCGCCAGCAGCGGTACCTCCAGCCCATAGCGGGCCTGCAGCTCGGGATCGTGGTCCACATTCACCACCTGCAGCGGTGGAGGTGGCACGAGGGCCCGCAGGCGCTCTTCCAGGCCCTCGCACAGGCAACAGCCATCGCGGCTGTAGAGCAGCAGCTCTGGCAGGGGGGCGGCGGGCAGATTCACTCGGGCACCGGATCGCAACCGCAGGGGGTGAAGGGGTGGCAGCGCAGCAGGCGCCTCAGGGTGAGCCAGCCCCCCCGCCAGGGGCCATGGCGCTGGATCGCCTCAAGGCCATAGGCGCTGCAGCTGGGGATGAAGCGGCAGCGGGGACCGAGAACGGGCGAGATCCAGCGGCGGTAGCCGGAGATCAGCGCGAGCAGGGCCACCTGCAACCCCTGGCTGAGGGCGGAGAAGCCAACGGATAAGATCGACAACTGTCGTTGCACGACCGGGTGCCTGGAGGATGCCTCCAGCATGCTCCCCGGACGGCCTGGCCCACGGTCAGCCTGCGCGCTTCGTTCCAGAACCCCGTCCTCTGTTCCTGTCTGCATGTCTCGCTACCGCGGCCCTCGCCTGAGGATCACGCGGCGCTTGGGAGACCTTCCCGGTCTCACCCGTAAGTTCGCCAAGCGGGCTTATCCCCCCGGTCAGCACGGCCAAGCCCGTCGCAAGCGCTCCGAATACGCCATCCGTCTCGAAGAGAAGCAGAAACTTCGCTTCAACTACGGCATCTCCGAGCGCCAGCTCGTGCGCTACGTGAAGAAAGCGCGCGCCCAGGAGGGTTCCACTGGAACCAACCTGCTGAAGCTGCTGGAGAACCGCCTCGACAACATCTGCTTCCGCCTCGGCTTCGGCCCCACGGTGCCCGGTGCCCGCCAGCTGGTGAACCACGGCCAAATCACGGTGAACGGCCGTGTGGTCGATGTGCCCAGCTACCAGTGCCGTGCCGGCGACGTGATCGTGGTGCGTGAGCGCAAGGCCAGCCGCCAGCTCGCCGAAGGCAACCTGGAATTCCCGGGTCTGGCCAACATCCCCCCCAACCTCGAGCTCGACAAGAACAAGTTCACCGCCAAGGTGAACGGCCGGATCGAGCGCGAGTGGGTGGCCCTCGAGATCAACGAACTGCTGGTGGTTGAGTTCTACAGCCGCAAGGTCTGATCTCGCCCACCCCAATCCCCGTCTGGAGCCTTCGCACCCTGTGCAGGCTCCAGACGGGTTTTTTCTTCGCAGCCGCCGGGCAGGGGATGGTGCCCCTCTGCCCGGGGGCACTGGAGTTCAGCCGCCGATCAGGGCTTCCAGCGCGGCAGTCACATCAGCCTCGCGCATCAGGGCTTCACCCACCAGCACCGCATCGGCGCCGGCCCCCATCACCCGATCGAGATCATCGCGGCTGCTCAGCCCCGATTCGCTCACCAGCAACGCTCCCTTCTGCCGCAGGCGATCGCCGTAGCGGGCCATCAGCTCCGCTGTGGTGGCCAGATCGGTGTGGAAGCTGGTGAGATCGCGGTTGTTGATGCCGATCATCTCCACGCCCTCAAGCGCCAGCGCCCGCTCCATCTCAGCGGCGTCATGCACCTCCAGCAGTACCGCCAGGCCAAGGGCGTGGGCCACCCTGAGCAGGTAGATGAGGTCCTGGTCGGAGAGGATGGCGGCAATCAGCAGAGCGGCATCGGCCCCGGCGGCGCGGGCCTGATACAGCTGGTAGGGCGTGAGGATGAAGTCCTTGCAGAGCAGGGGCAGCTCCACCGCCTGGCGCACGTCAACCAGCACCTCGAAGCCCCCCTGGAAGAAGGCCTTGTCGGTGAGCACCGAGAGGCAGCTGGCGCCGCCGGTCTGGTAGCCGAGGGCGATAGCCACAGGATCGAAATCCTCACGGATCACGCCCTTGCTCGGGCTGGCCTTCTTCACCTCGGCGATCACGGCCGGCTTGCGGCAACTGGCCCGCAGGGAGGCCACGAAGTCGCGGCAGGAGGGGAGTTCCGCCACCTGCTGCTTGAGTTTCTCAAGGGGCACACGCTCGCGCGAAGCGGTCACCTCCCGGTCCTTCTCCCAGACGATCTCCTCGAGGATGTGGCGCGGAGCCGCCTCCTCATGGGGAATGCCGAATTGCATGTGGGCCACCCGCACGGGGGGATTGGGCGGGCGACGACGGATCTCCAAGGGCTGACGGCAACGAATGCTGGACTCAGATCGTAGGAGCGGTGGACGCCGAGATCTCCTGCGACAGTCCTGCCTGGTGGACCGTCAGACCAGGGCGGTCAGACCAGGGCCGCGGCCGCCTGCTTGTAGGCCACCTCGACCACTTCGCTCAGGGTGGGGTGGGTGTGCACCTCGTTGGCCAGCTCGCGCACGCTCTGGCGCCGGGCCACGGCATTGGCGATCTCCTGGATCAGGTCGGCGGCATGCAGACCGTAGATGTGGGCCCCCAGCACCTCACCGCTGGAGCGGTTGAACAGCAGTTTCATCAGACCGTCGCTTTCGAGCTCCGCCAGCGCCTTGGAATTGGCCTTGAAGTAGCTGCGCACCAGGCCCAGCTCGAAGCCATCGGCGGCGGCGAGCTCCTTGGCGTCGGCTTCGCTCAAGCCCACGGAACTGATCTCGGGATGGGTGAAAGTGGCCGCCGGAATCGAGCGGTAATCGATCAGGCGCTGGTGGCCCAGGATGTTGTCCACAGCCACGCTCCCCTGGGCGGCAGCGGTGTGGGCCAGCATCATCTTGCCGGTCACATCGCCCACGGCCCAGAGATGCGGCACGGGGTTGCCATCCACCAGCACCCGCATGGCCTCATCCACCGGAATGAAGCCGCGGTTGGTCGTCACACCGACGCTCTCGAGGTTGAGGTCCTTGCTCACGGGCACCCGGCCTGTGGCCACCAGCACCGCATCCACCTCCAGGGTCTCCACCGGCTCGCGGCTGGCCATCTCCACCAGCTCGATCCGCACCGGCGATCCCGGGGTCACCGTCTTGGCCAGCACTCCGGAGCGGGCGTCGATGTCGCGGCCATCGATCAGCTTGCGCGCGGCGATCTTGGCGATGTCGGGATCGAAGGTGGGCATCACCCGATCGAGGGCCTCGATCATCGTGACCTCACAGCCGAGGGCCGTATAGACATCGGCGAATTCCAGGCCGATGTAGCCACTGCCGATGATCGCGATCCAGCGGGGAAGCCACTCCAAGCTGATGGCCTCGTCGCTGGTGAAGACGGTGCGGCCGTCGGTTTCGATTCCGGGCGGTACGAAGGGATCGGAGCCGGTGGCGATGATCACGTCGCGGGCGGAATACACCCGCTCGATGCCGCTGGCTTCGCGCACCGCCACCCGCTGGGGACCCTCCAGCCTGCCCTTGCCCCGCAGGATCGTGGCGCCGGCACGCTCCAGCGTCTTGGTGAGGTTGGTGCGGATCGTGGCCACCAGCTGGTTGGCGTGGTCGGCGATCTTCTGGCGCTCGAAGCGCACCGGAGCTGCGTGGATGCCGAAGCCGCGCAGGTGCTCGGCGTCGGCCAGCTCGCGCACGCGGCCGCTGGCGGCCAGCAGGGCCTTGGAGGGCACGCAGCCCCGGTTCACGCAGGTGCCGCCCATGTCACGCGACTCCACGATCGCTGTGCGCAGGCCATGGTCGGCGGCATGCTTGGCGGCGTCGAAGCCGCCATAACCGGCACCGATCACGATCAGATCGAAGTCAAAGCTGGCTGCACTGGCGTCGCTCACCTGGGCTGCTGCGGTTGTTGCCCCGCATTCTCCCCCGTCAGCTGACGCCAGCGCTCCAGCAGCAGCGGCGCGGCGGCCACCGCCACGTTCAGCGATTCCACCGCCCCGCTGTGGGGAATGGTGACCTGGTGGCTGCTGGCCGCCAGCAACTCCGGCGCCAGCCCGGCCCCCTCGTTGCCGAGCAGCAGCACCGTGGGGAGGGTCCAGTCGAGCTGCCAATAGGGAATTCCACCGTCCACCACCGAGGCCACCACCTGAACACCGTCTGTGCGGGCGGACTCCAGGCGGGGCAGCAGCTGCTCGAGCCGGCGGCAGGGCAGGGCCAGGGCCGCGCCAGCGGACGCGCGCAGCACCTTGGGCTGAAAGGGGTCGGCCCCCTCGGCCTGCCAGAGCTCCTCCACCCCCGCCGCCAGGGCGGTGCGCATCAAGGTGCCGAGGTTGCCGGGATCCTGGAGACGATCGAGCGCCAGCACGAAATCAACACGCTCGCAAGCCGGCGGCTCCGGCCACGGCAGTGTCAGCACCACCCCATCGGGATGGGCGGTGGTGGCCACTGCCTCAAGGACGGGCTCAGCGACCGGTTGCAGCAAGGCAGCCATGCGCGGGTGGCCCTCCAGAAGGGAGCGGTGACGCTCGATCCAGCCGGGGCTGGCCAGCACCTGACTGGGCCGCAGGCCCAGGCGCAAGGCCTCCTCCAGCAGATGGGTGCCCTCCAGCAGCAGCAGGCCCTGCTCACGGCGGCCACGGGGCTGGTGAAGAGCGCGAAACCGGCCCACAAGCGGATTGCGGCGGCTGGTGATCAGCTCACGAGCCTGGGGGACCCAGGGGGACCCTTCGCTGGCCTCAGAACGACTGACGGCGGCGCACATGCATGGGGTCCTTGATCAGGATCCCGGACTCTTCAAGATCGACACCCCGGATCGAGGCCACTTCACCCTCGATGCCCTCGCTGCTGAGGTTTTCCACCAACCGGCTCACCACGATGTCTTCGATGGTGGATTCATCCATGCCATCGGGGGTGAGACTCTCGAGAAACTTGCCGATCTTCTTGGCAACAACTTCAGAAGAATTCGTGATCTTAATGACAATCATGGGTGAGGCTGCACCACGGCTAGAAGCACTGGCCCCGGCAGGGGGGAGATGAGGGCGTGGGCTGGGCTGGGGAAAAGTGCGGATGGGGAGACTTGAACTCCCACGACATTGCTGCCACTAGTACCTGAAACTAGCGCGTCTACCAATTCCGCCACATCCGCTGGCGTGCCGCCGAAGCGACCGAGAAACCTTAAATCACGGAGGGCCGCACAGACCAGCGACACGACAGCCCAGACCCCGCGCTGGAGGCGATCAGGCAGACTTGCAACCAACCATGACAGTTCCTTGGGCGGACGCCTAGACGGTCGCCGGCTTGGTTGTCAAGATTCCGGAACCAAAAGTCGGCCCGAACGCCATGACCCTGACCGTCGCACCGACGCCCACCTCCCTGCTTGCCCCCCAGCTGGAGATCATGGGTGGACGACGGCTCTCCGGTGAGGTTCGGGTCAGCGGTGCCAAGAACTCCGCCCTGGTGCTGATGGCGGCTTGTCTGCTCAGCCGCGACACCCTGCGCCTGACCAACGTGCCCCCCCTGACGGACATCGCCGGGATGGGAGAGATCCTCACCGCGCTTGGTGTTCGCGTCAAACGAGGTCTCGACTGGGTGGAGCTCGACGCCAGCCACCTGAGCCAGTCGACTCCTCCTTATGAACTGGTGAACAGTCTGCGGGCGAGCTTCTTCTGCATCGGCCCCCTGCTCGCCCGGCTCGGCATGGCCAAGGTCCCCCTGCCGGGCGGCTGCAAGATCGGCTCCAGGCCCGTCAGCGAGCATGTCAAAGGCCTCAAGACCCTCGGTGCCCAGGTGAGCATTGAGCATGGAGTGGTTTCGGCCGCCGTGCCGGGCCGCAGCCTGCGCCTCACGGGTGGCCGCATCCACCTGGAATGCCCCAGCGTCGGTGCCACCGAAACCCTGATGATGGCCGCCGCCCTGGCTGAGGGGGAAACGGTGATCGAGAACGCTGCCCTTGAGCCTGAGGTGGTGGATCTGGCCGGCCTGCTCAACGCCATGGGCGGCCGAGTCCAGGGCGCCGGCACTCCCACGATCGTCATCGATGGCGTCGATCGCCTGCACGGAGCCGATTACGCCGTGATCCCCGACCGCATTGAAGCCGGCACCTTCCTCCTGGCCGCCGCCATCACCCGTTCCGCCCTGCGCGTCACCCCGGTGATCCCCGATCACCTCGGCGCCGTACTCAACAAACTGGTGGATGTGGGCTGCGAGCTGATTCCCGACGGCGAGGGCATGACCCTGCGCGCCGAACACATCCAGGCCGTCGACCTGCGCACCCAACCCTTCCCCGGCTTCCCCACCGATCTGCAAGCCCCGTTCATGAGCGTGCTGGCCACCGCGCGGGGCACCAGCATGGTGGTGGAGAACATCTTCGAGAACCGCCTCCAGCACGTGGCTGAACTGCAGCGCATGGGCGCCGACATCCGCATGCAGGGCAACACCGCCCTGGTGGAGGGGGTGGCCCGTCTCAGCGGAGCTCCCGTGCAGGGCACCGACCTGCGCGCCTCGGCCGCGATGGTGCTGGCCGGCCTGGCCGCTGATGGCATCACCACCGTTCAGGGACTGGAGTTCCTTGATCGGGGCTACGCCGATTTCGAAGGCAAGCTCAACGCCGTCGGCGCCTCGATCAGGCGCCTGGAGTCCTGAACTTTCTCCTGCCCGCGTAAAGTGGCCCCTGCGGGAGCGTGCCGGAATTGGTAGACGGACTCGACTCAAAATCGAGCGCCCTCGGGCATGTGGGTTCAAGTCCCACCGCTCCCATCACCCTGCCTCGGGCCAGCCAGCCCCCTCCCCAGCCCCAGGCACCGCTGGCGGTGGCTCACACCCCGGTTTCGGCGGTGATGTTCACCTATGCCCCCCTGCCTCCCCCGCCCGTCCAAGGCCGGGGGGGGTGGGTCCGTGACCAGCACGGGCGTCGCTACCTCGACTGCGTGGCCGGGATCGCCACCTGCACTCTCGGCCACAGCGACAGAGTGATGCGGCGGGCCCTGGGCAAACAGCTGGGCCGGCTTCAGCACGTCTCCAACCTCTACAAGATCCCCGAGCAGGAGGAACTGGCCCGCTGGATCGTTGGGCGCAGCTGCGCCGACCGCGTCTTCTTCTGCAATTCCGGCGCCGAAGCCAATGAGGCCGCCATCAAGCTGGCCCGCAAGCACGGCCATCAGGTGCGTGGGATCGAGCGGCCGCTGATCCTCACAGCCCAGGCCAGTTTCCATGGCCGAACCCTGGCGACCGTGAGCGCCACCGGTCAACCCAAATACCACAAAGGCTTCGAGCCGATGGTGGAGGGATTCCACTTTTTTCCCTACAACGACACCGCCGCCTTCGAAGCTCTGCTCAGCCGCAGCGAAGCCGACGGTCCACGGGTGGCGGCCGTGATGCTGGAGCCCCTGCAGGGGGAGGGGGGCGTCAACCCCGGCGATCCGGCCTTCTTCCAGCGGGTGCGCCAGCTCTGCGATCAGCACCGCATCCTGCTGATCTTCGACGAGGTCCAGATCGGCATGGGCCGCAGCGGCTGTCTCTGGGGCTACGAAAAACTGGGCGTCGAGCCCGATGCCTTCACCACGGCCAAGGGGCTGGGCGGGGGCTTCCCGATCGGCGCCCTGGCGGTGAAGCAAGCCTTCGATCACTTCCGTCCCGGCGACCACGCCAGCACCTTCGGGGGCAACCCCCTGGCCTGCCGCGCCGCCCTGACCGTGGCCCAGGAGCTGGAGCGGCGGCTTCTGGTGCCCCACGTGCAGCGCATGGGCGAGCTGCTGCAGCAGTTGCTGGCTGAGCTGGTGAGCCGCCACCCCCAGCTTCTGGAGGGGGTGCGTGGCTGGGGCCTGCTCCAGGGCCTGGTGCTCAGGCCGGAAGCCCCCACCGCCCCGCAGATCGTGCAGTCGGCGCTTGAGAAGGGCTTACTGGTGGTGCCCGCCGGTCCAAGGGTGGTGCGGCGGGGACCGCCCTGACTGCCTTCAATCCGGTGCCAGCCATCGATTCGTTCGCCGATCTGATCGAGCCGTTCAGCCGCCGCGGTGTTGACCTGGGACTGGAGCGGATGCGCAGGGCCCTGGCGGAGCTGGGCCATCCCGAGCGCCGCTTCGCAGCGGTGCAGGTGGCGGGCACCAACGGCAAGGGATCGATCTGCACCCTGGTGCACGCAGCCCTGCTGGCCAGTGGCCTGCAGGCCGGGCTCTACACCTCTCCCCACCTGGTGAGCTGGTGCGAGCGGATCCAGCTGGGGGACCAACCGATCACCGCCCCGGAGCTGCGCCGGCTGCTGAGCGATCTGCAGCCCCTGGCCCGGCGTCACGATCTCACCCCCTTCGAGCTGGTGACCCTGGCGGCCTTTCAGGCCTTCGCCGAGGCAGGCCTCGATCTGGTGGTGCTGGAGGTGGGCCTGGGGGGACGGCTGGATGCCACCACCGTCCATCCCGAGCGCCAGGTGCTGGGCTTCGCCGCCATCGGCATGGACCATGCCGAAGTGCTCGGCTCCAGCATCGCGGCCATCGCCGCTGAAAAAGCGGGGATCTTCAGCCGCGGCAGCCTGGCGGTGAGCGGCCCTCAGCACCCCGAGGCCGCTTCCGTGCTGCGCCGGCGCGCCGTCGAGAGCGGGAGCAGCTTGCGCTGGGTCGACCCGCTCGCCACGGCCGAGGGGGATCTGGTGGCCGGGCATCTGCGCTGGCGCAGCGGCCTGCCCGGACTGGTGCAGCGCCACAACGCAGCCGTGGCCCTCGGCCTGGTGCAAGCCCTGCGCCAACGGGGCTGGACGATCCCCGATCAGGCCATCGTTGAGGGGTTCGAGGCAGCCCG
>NZ_JAGQBY010000068.1:0-16024 GCF_024345875.1 Synechococcus sp. EJ6-Ellesmere | reverse complement strand
CTTGTCCCCCAGCTCCGCCAGGGTGATGGCGGTGAAGCTTGAGCCGAACGCGGCGATGGCGGGATCGCTGGCCATGAAGGGTTTGGGGCTGGTGCTCAGAGCGGCTCGGCCTGGGAGACGAAGCCAACCCCTCCGTAGTACTCCAGGATCGGCCGCAGCCCCTGGCGGAGGGTCTCGAGCGCCTCGCTCTCGCAGAACACGATCACGTGGACATTGGCTCCCAGGCCGCTGAACTCCATCGACTCCGAGACGGAGCCATGGGGTCCGCGGCCCGTGACATGACGAACCACCGAGTAGCCGGGAGCACCGGCGGTGTCGATCAGGTGAACCACCCGCTCGAGTTCCCGTTCACTGCAGATCAGATCGAGGCGTTGCATGGCAAGGGCCGGACATTCAGAGAGGGGTCAGACGGCAGGGATGACGAGCCTCACCATCGCCATGTAGAGCGGGATGCCCACAACGATGTTGAACGGGAAGGTCACCCCCAGGGCGGTGGAGATATAGAGGCTCGGGCTGGCCTGCGGCACGGTCATCCGCATCGCCGCTGGCACGGCGATGTAAGAGGCACTGGCACTGAGCACCATGAACAGCAGGGCATCCCCCTGCGGAAGCCCCAGCATCCAAGACACCGCCAGTCCCACCCCGGCATTGAACAGGGGCATGAGCAGGGCGAAGCCGATCAGGAAAGCTCCGGCCCGCCTGAGATCCCCCACCCGCTGGGCCGCCACGATGCCCATGTCGAGCAGAAAGAAGCTGAGGGCTCCGTAGAAGAGCTCGCCGGTGAAGGGCTCCATCTTGCCCAGCCCCGACGGACTGAAGGCCGCCACCAGGCCACCGATCACCAGGCTGCCCACCAGCAGCAGCACGGAGCTGTTCAGGAAGGCCTCATGCAGAAGTGAGCCCCAGCGGATCCCCTCCCGGGGTTGTTCGGCCGCTTCGCCGGAGGCCAGCTTCACCAGCAGCAGGCCGACGATGATCGCCGGGGATTCCATCAGCGCCAGGGCCGCCACCATGAAGCCGTCGTGGGGCATGCCGGTGAGGCCCAGGAAGCTCTCGGCCGTGATGAAGGTGACGGCGCTGATCGAGCCATAGGTGGCGGCGATCGCCGCCGCGTTGAAGGTGTCGAGCTGGCGCTTGAGCACCAGGAAGCTGTAGAGGGGCACCATGGCCGACATCAGCATCGCCGCCGCGATCGTGCTGATCACCTGGGGACCGAGGCCGCTGTGGAGCAACTCCACCCCCCCCTTGAAGCCGATCGCCAGCAGCAGGTAGAGGGAGAACAGCTTCGGCAGCGGCGCCGGGATCTCCAGGTCGGAGCCCACCAGCACGGCGATCACCCCGAGGGCGAAGAACAGCACCGGCGGTGAGAGCAGATTCTGCAGAACCAGGCTGGTCTCCATTCCGGCGCCCGGTGGGTGATCGACTCTCAGGAACGCAGAGTACCGAGGGCAGAACCAACACCAGCAAGGCGATGCACTTTGTTCGCACAGGAGTGAATCCCGGCCCATGAACCCAGGCCGTGGAGCTGGTCGTTGTCGTGGTAGGGCTCAGCCCTTCACCGCATCACCGCTGGCGCTGGGGAGGATGTAGCGCTGCAGCAGCACGAACAGCACCAGCACCGGCAGGATCGAAACCACCGATCCTGCCGCTACCAGGCGCCAGTCGAGGGAGAAACTGCTGGCCAGTTGCTGCAGTCCCAGGGGCAGGGTGTAAAGCCTGGGGTCGTCGAGGATCACCAGGGGCCAGAGGAAGTCACTCCAGGTGCCGATGAACACGAACATCGCCAGGGTGATCAGGTCGGCCCTGGCCGCGGGAATCATCACGTTCCACCATTCCCCCACCGGAGTGCAGCCATCAATGCGGGCCGCTTCCTCCAGCTCCACAGGCACCCCGAGAAAACTCTGACGCAGCAGAAAGATGCCGAAGGCCGTGGCTGCCTGGGGGACAATCAAGGCCCAGAGGGTGTTTCTCAGGCCCAGCTGCACCATCATCAGATAGAGCGGAATCATCACCACCTGAAAGGGAATCAGGATGGTGGCCACCACCAGGGCCAGCACCAGGCCGCGGCCGGCGAAGCGCATCCGTGCCAGCGGATAGGCCGCCAGCGAACAGAACAGCAGATTTCCCAGCACCGCCAGCAGGCTCACCACCGTGCTGTTGAACAGGTACAGGCCCAGGGGATGGTCGGCGAAGAGGCGGCCATAGGCCTCCAGGCTCGGCTGGGCGGGAATCAGCGACGGCGGGGTGGAGAAGATGTTTTCGGCGGGGCCCTTGAGCGAGGTGCTCACCAGCCAGAGCAGAGGCACCAACATCAGCAGGGCCAGCAACAGCAGGGACACCAGCTGCAGGGCGCTCACCCAGAGAGGCCGCTGCTCCTTCACAGCCGCGGCAGCTCCGCCACCGGCAGAGACGCTTTCTGAGGGTGCAGGGGCTGGCGCTCCATCCCGTGCACCAGCCGGTTGAGGGCATTGACGAAGGCCTGGGCCGCAGCCACCACGATGTCGGTGTCAGCGGCATGGCCGGCGTAGAGCACCCCATGGTGGCGCAGGCGGATCGTGACCTCGCCCATGGCATCGATGCCCTCGGTGACCGACTTGACGCTGAACTCCACCAGCTCGTTGGGCACCCGCGCCAGGCTGTTGAGGGCCTGGCAGACGGCATCGACCGGACCGGTGCCGATGGCGGCCTCGGTGAGCTCGGCGCCATCACTGGTGGTGAGAGTCACGGTGGCGGTGGGCTGCAGGTTGGTGCCCGTGCTCACCTGCACCAGCTTGAGCACGTAACGGGCCTCGGTCTGCTGGGCCTGATCACTCACGATCGCCTCGAGATCCCGGTCGGTGATTTCCCGCTTGCGATCGGCCAGCTCCTTGAAGCGGGCGAAAGCCTCGTCGAGGTCGTCGCGCTCGAGGGTGTAGCCCAGATCCTCCAGGCGCGCCCGGAAGGCACTGCGGCCGCTCAGTTTGCCGAGGGAGATGCGGTTGTCGGCCAGGCCGATGGTGCGGGCATCGACGATCTCGTAGGTGAGGCGGTTCTTGAGCACACCGTCCTGATGGATGCCCGATTCATGGGCAAAGGCGTTGGCACCCACGATCGCTTTGTTGGGTTGCACCGCCATGCCGGTGAGATTGCTCACCAGGCGAGAAGTCTTGTAGATCTCCTCGGTGCGCACCCCTGTGAGCGGCTCGCTGCTGCTGGCCTGGCGGCCGAGGAAGGGGTTGAAATAGGCCCGGCGCACATGCAGCGCCATCACCAGCTCTTCGAGAGAGGCGTTGCCGGCCCGCTCGCCGATGCCGTTGATCGTGCACTCCAGCTGGCGGGCACCGTTCTTGACCGCCTCGAGGAAGTTGGCCACCGCCAGACCGAGGTCGTTATGGCCGTGCACCGAGATCACCGCCTGATCAATGTTGGGCACATGGGCCTCAATGCCGGCGATCAGGCCCCCGAATTCGGCCGGGGTGGTGTAGCCCACGGTGTCGGGGATGTTGATCGTGGTGGCGCCAGCGGCGATGGCGGCCTCGATCACCTCATAGAGGTAGTGAGGATCGGAGCGGCCAGCGTCCTCGCAGGAGAATTCCACGTCCTCGACGAGGGAGCGGGCATAGGCCACCATCTCTGCGGTGATCGCCACCACCTCGGCGCGGCTCTTGCGCAGCTTGTGCTCCAGATGGATGTCGCTGGTGGCGATGAAGGTGTGAATGCGGCGGTTGGCGGCGGGGGCCACCGCTTCTGCGCAGGCCTTGATGTCGCCGCGGGCAGCCCGGGCCAGGCCACAGATCACCGGCCCTTCGGGGGTGCCGACAGCGGCGGCGATGCGCTGAACCGCATTGAAATCACCGGGGCTGGCGAAGGGAAAGCCGGCTTCAATGATGTCGACGCGCAGGCGCGCAAGCTGGTGGGCAATCGCCAGCTTCTCCTCCAGGTTGAGGCTGGCCCCGGGGGATTGCTCACCATCCCGGAGGGTGGTGTCGAAGATCAGAACGCGGCCGGGGTCCTTGGCCATGACCGTTGCAAGTCGATGTGACTATGAGTTGAATCGATCCTAGAGGGGTGGGGCGATCACCACCTCCCTGGGACCGCTCTCCTGACGCTCCTGCGGACGTCGCACCAGCTCCCGGCTGAGCGGCTCGACCCGCAGCGGACTCTCCAGGCCCCGCTGAAACACCGGCGCCTGAGCCGCTTCGGCCTTCTCCAGTTGCTTGCGCCGCCCGGCCAGATCCAGGAAGACATCCACAGCGTTGCGCAGCTCCCGGGGCACCATCCCATCGGCATTCAGCAGCGTGATCCGGATGCCCTTGGCCCGCAGGGTTTCCACAAGCCGCTCCAGATCCCGGCTGCCGCTCAACATCCAGACCTCATCCAGGCGGTGGGCCACCATCATCAGGTCCAGGCAGATCTCCACATCGAGGTTCGCCCGGGCGAACTGGCGGTGCTCGGGATCCGCGCCGAATTCCCGCAGGGGTTTGCTGCGAACCGTGTAGCCAAGGCTGGTGAGCGCATCACGGAACGGCCTCTGATCGGCCGGATCCTTCAGGCCCGTGTACCAGTAGGCGCCATCAAGTTCCACGCCAGGGTCGGCGGTGGCCAACTCCAGCAGCCGACGTGGATCGAAGAACCAGCCCAGCTTCTGCTGGGCGTAGAACATGCCGTGGCCATCCACGATCACCACGCGCCGGATCTTGCCTTGATCCACCCGAAACCCATCTCGTCTCATGGGTTCAGCGTAGAGACGTGTGGCCTTGAGAACTCGCAGAAGGGTGCGCCGTAAGGTGGCTTCATTGATGGATGGTCGATGGCCACAGGCACCCTGGCCCTGGTCCTTCATGCCCATCTCCCCTTTGTCCGGGACAGCCAGCCAGGCTCCCTGGAGGAAGACTGGTACTTCCAGGCCCTGCTGGAGAGCTATCTGCCGCTGCTCCAGGTGCTGGAAGCCAGCCGGGATGATCCCGCCCAGCAGCCCTGCCTCAGCCTCGGGCTCTCGCCCACCCTGCTCAGCCTGATCAGCGATCCCGTGCTGAGCGCGCGCTTCCCCGACTGGCTCGCCCAGCGCCAACGGTTACTTCATCAGGCCCCGTCCAGCCACCGCAGCGCCGCCACCGCCCTGGCCGACACCCTCGAGAGCACCCGCCAGAGCTGGGTCGAAAGCGGCGGCCAGCTGCTGCACCGCTTCCGGCAACTGCAGCAGGACGGGGTGCTTGACCTGCTCACCTGCGCCGCAACCCACGGCTACCTGCCGCTGCTGCGTCACTGCCCCGAAGCCGTGCGGGCCCAGCTGATCAATGCCGTGCGCGAGCACCAACGGTTACTGGGGGAGCGACCGCTTGGCATCTGGCTGCCGGAGTGCGCCTACTACGAGGGTCTCGATCTGCTGCTGCGGCAGTGCGGCCTGCGCTACGCCGTTCTCGATGCCCATGGCCTGCTTCATGCTCTGCCAAGGCCTCGTTATGGGGTGTACGCGCCGATCTGCTCGCCGGCGGGCATCGCCTTCTTTGCCCGCGATGGCGCCGCCACCCTGCCGGTGTGGTCGGCCTCGGAAGGGTATCCAGGTGCTGGCAGCTACCGGGAGTTTCACCGCGACCTGGGCTGGGATCTGCCCGAAGCCGAACTCCAGGACCAGGGCATCACCAGCTCCAGGCCCCTCGGCCTGAAACTGCACCGGGTCAGCAGCCAGGGCTCGGCGCTCGATCAGAAGCTGCCCTACGACCCGGTGGCAGCGGCCAGCCGGACGGTGGAGCACGCCAGCGCCTACCTGGCCGGCCGCAGCGAGGAGCTGGCGGTCCTGGCTGCGGCCATGGCCCGCCCCCCCCTGCTGGTGGCACCCTTCGACGCGGAGTTGTTCGGCCACTGGTGGTATGAGGGACCCCAGTTTCTCGCCGAACTGTTCCGTCAGGGACCTGCCGCTGGCGTGGAGTTCAGCAGCCTGCGCGGCTCCCTTGAGCGGGGGGAGCCCCTGCAGATCTGCCGGCCTTCCCCCTCGAGCTGGGGGCAGGGGGGCTACCACCACTACTGGCTCAACCAGAGCAATGCCTGGGTGGTGCCGGAGTGGCATCGCGCCTCCGCGGCGATGGTGAAGCAGGTGAACGGCGGCGTGGCCACGGAGCGCCAGAGGCGGCTGCTCACCCAGGCGGGACGGGAACTGCTGCTGGCCCAGAGCTCAGACTGGAGTTTCATCCTCCGGGCCGGCACCACCACCGGGCTGGCCCGGGAGCGGATCCACCGCCATCTCGATCGTTTCTGGCGGTTGATGCATGCCATCGACACCGGCGCGGCGTTGCCAGAGGGCTGGCTCGAAGCCATCGAGGCCGACGATGGTCTGTTTCCCCAGCTGAACGCGGCGGACTGGGCCAGTGTCAGCGGCCAGCAGCCTTATCCACCAACCGACGAGCGACCCCTCACCCATGCCTGAGCAACAGCCGCTGAGCACGCCGGCCCCGCGCCAGCGCAATCAGGCCATCGATCTGATGCGGGCCACCTGCATCCTCTGGATCGTCGGCTTCTGGCACCTGCTGGGCTACGCCGAATCGATCGATGGCTACAAGAACGACGTCACCTACCGGGTGACGGTGGTGGTGCTGGGGCTGTTCGTGTTCATCTCCGGGCATCTGATCGGCAGGTCCCGGATCACGAATGCTGCCGAAGTCTGGCGGTTCTACCAGCGGCGGATGGTCCGGATCTATCCCCCCTACCTGGCGGCCCTGCTGCTCTTCGATCTCTGCGGACTGCTCAAGCCGGGTCAGTTCATCGGGGCGGCACTTCTGAGCGCAAGTTTCAGCCTGGAGCCACCCCTGACCCTCAGGTACATCTCGATGATCGTGATGTTCTACCTGCTCGCGCCGTTGCTGCTGCTGCTGGTTCACAGCCTGGGCCAGACGCCCTGGAGCTGGACATCGAACCGCCTGGTGGTGTGTGCCGGGATCATCGGCCTCAACGTGCTGCTGGGCAAACTGCTGGATGGAGTGGATGCGCGCCTGTTCCTCTACTTCCCGTCCTTCGTGGCAGGCCTTGTGCTCTCCCCGGCGCTGGTGGAGCCAAGGGTGAGATTCCGCACCATCGCCCTCACGGCCCTGGCCACCGTGGCGGCCACCCTGTTCTCCTTCCATCACCAGGCCAGGATCGACTCGAGCCTCAATGCCATCCCCCTGGCGGTGTTCGGTCCGCTGCTGACCTTTTTGGTCTGTGAGCGCTGGGGCCGCCATCTGCGTCTGCCCCCCCTGATTCTGGCGATCAGCACCGCCAGTTTCTTCATGTATCTCTTTCACCGGCCCATCTTTCTGCTCTTCACCAGCCACGGATTCCCGAGCAGCGCGCCCCTTCAGCTCGCCGTGCTGCTCCTATTGGCCCTGCCAGTGATTGTGGCGGTCTCCTGGAAGGGGCAAGCCCTCTACGACTCCGCTGTGCGACGGTTGCAGCGGCCCGCCGCCGCCCCTGGCTGAAGAACTCCGGCACCAGCCCAGGTACGCTCCTTGGTAAGGACTTCCTTGGGCTTGCCATACCCCAGGCCTGCAGCCATGTACTCCCATCTGCTCGTTCCCATCGACGGATCCGACATCTCCGTGAAGGCCGTTCATGGGGCCGTGGCTTTCGCCAAGGAGGTGGGTGCGCGCATCACCTTCTTCAATGCCCGCAGTGTCCTGCCGGTGTCGATGGTGGGCACCGGAACCATGCTCGATGCCGGCACGTTGGAGCACCTCAGCCTCGTGGCGCGGGAAAATGCCGAGCGGATTCTGGCGGACGCCCAAGCCGTGGCCGAGAGCGCCGGTGTGCCCTGCAGCAGTGAGGGGGTGATCAACGATCTGCCCCATGAGGCGATCATCGAGGCGGCCGCTCAACACGGCTGCGATCTGATCTTCATGGCCTCCCATGGGCGCCGGGGCCTGAGCGGACTGTTGCTGGGCAGCCAGACTCAGAGGGTGCTGATCCATGCCGCCCTGCCAGTGCTGGTGTTCCGTTGAGCATCCGCGGGTCGGCTACCCCCGCACGGCCCGCCAGAGCAACTGCGCCTCGCGCCCCTTCGGCTGCATCAGCCCCCAGCGCACATCAGCTGGTGCCTGGGCAAACAGGCGCACCATCGCCGCCACCAGCTCGCTGAGGCTGAGGGTGTTGGTCAGGAACCCATACCACTGCCGCTCGGGCAGGGCGAAGAAGGTGCTGAAGAACTCGCGCAGGTCCTGCTCGGAGAAACGCATCAGCTTCTCCAGGCCGAACTGGTAGATGCCGTGCTTGCGCACCAGCTCCGGTGTCCAAAGGGCGCCCCAGGCCGTCTCGGCCACCTGGGCGGCGGAGAGATCAGGTCTGGCCAGGGCGGCGGCGATGGCAGCCGCCAGACCGGGGGCGCGCCGCAGCAGGGAGCCCACCAGGTAGCCCGAAGCGGGGTGCACCAGGCTGGCGGCCCCTCCGAAGCCCAGCACCCGCTGGCTGAAGTCGGGCAGCGGCAGATTCATCGGGAACAGGCAGCGCTCCTCGTGCTCCACCTGCAGCACCGCCACGCCCCGATGGGCCAGCCTTCGCCTCAGGCGATCCTGGAGCACCTCGATCGGCACCGGCGGCGCCAGAGCCAGGGAGGTTTCCTCCACGAAGAAGCGCCCCTCGCCCAGGTCCATGGCGTACAGGAACGTTGGGGGACCCTGGCGCTCCTCCGGGCTCAGGTGCTCGCTGCGGTAGTCCATCAGCACGAACTGGCCAGGCGGCACCGGATCCGCCGTGAAGAGGCCCACAATCCCGTAGGCAGCCTGTGCGGCCACGGGCCCCAGGGCCGGCCGGCGCACGAACACCGGGTCGTGGCCAGTGGTGTCGATCACCAGGCGGGCCCTGAGCACCTCCCCCTCCCGGGTGGTCACCTGGGAGCCCTGCGTGTCGTGGCTCAGCTCAGCCGCCAGTCCCTGCCGCCAATCCATGCCGGAGCAGCGCCCCAGCCAGTGGCCCTGGAGTTTCCCACGATCAAACAGGCCGTAGTCGTGGCTGAGCGCCACGGGATCGGCTCCGAAATAACTGACGCAGTTCGACCAGCGATGCTCCAGCAGATGGGAGAGGTGGAGCTGATCCAGCTCCGGAGCCCAGATGCCGTAGGTGTTCGGCCATGGGCTGGCTGGATCGCCTGCAGCCAGCCCCATCACCCGCAGGCCGAGGGGAACGAGCTCACTGGCGATCGCCAGCCCCGCCGGGCCGGCCCCGAGCACCAGCACGTCGGCCGCGGGGGGGAGCGTCAGGGGGACTCCGGTGCCGTGGTGGTCTCAGCGGTGTCAGCGAGATCCTCCTCATCGGGGGCCGGGGGCACGAGCACCACCTCACTGAGACGATCACCGCTGTCGAGCTTCTGCAGGCGCACACCCGTGGCAGCCCGCGACTGCTGGGGAATCGCGTCGGCCTGCATGCGCACGATCACCCCCCGCTCACTCACCAGCAGCAGTTCCTCCCCGGGGCCCATCACCGTCAGCCCCACCAGCACGTCCCCGTCGCGACGGAACTTGATGGCGCGCAGGCCCAGACCGGCCCGGCGCTGCAGACGGAACTGGGTCACCGGCACCCGCTTACCAAGCCCGCTGGCGGACGCCACCAGCACCCAGGGCCCATCGGAACTCTCGCCAGCCTCCGGAGCATCCTCCTCCTCGTTTTCGGATGCGGACGAGCTGGCCACCTGATCGGCCAGTTCAGCCGGCAGCACGTCCATGCTCACCAGCTCATCCCCAGGCCGCAGGGCCATGGCGCGCACACCCCGGGCAGTGCGGCCCAGGGGCCGCAGTTCCCCATCGGTGAGGCGGAAGTGGATCGTCATCCCCTTGAGCGAACCGATCAGGACGCTGTCGCCGGGCAGGGCCAGCCGCGCCCAGCGCAGGGCGTCGCCGTCTTCGAGGCTGATGGCGATCAGGCCGTTGGAGCGGATGTTGGCGAAAGCCGAGAGTCTGGTGCGCTTGATGTAGCCGCCGCTGGTGAGCATCAGCAGCTGAACATCGTCGTCGAAGGCACTCACAGCCACCAGCGAGGTGATCTGCTCTTCGCGGGGAATCGGCAGCAACTGCACCACCGGGGTGCCCTTCGCACCACGACTTCCCACCGGCACCCGATAGGCCGGCACGGCATAGACCACGCCGCGATCGCTGAACAACAGCAGGGTGTCGTGGTCGTTGCAGCTGATGAACAGGCGCACCGCCTCCTCACCCTGGCTGCGGGTTCCGGCCTTGCCGCGGGTGCCGCGGCTGGTGGCCTCGAACTCGCTCACCGGCATGCGCTTGAGATAGCCGTTCTCGGTGAGCAGCACCACGGATCGCTCATTGGCGATCAGATCGATGTCTTCAAGCCCACCCTCGAGATCAAGAATCTCGGTGCGGCGCTCAGACGGGTAGCGCTCGCGCAGCTGAATCAATTCGGCTTCGATCAGTCCGAGCACCCGCTCCCGCCGGCCCAGGATGTCCTTGTAGTCGGCGATCTTGGTGACAAGATCCTCATGCTCCAGGCGGATCTTGTCGGCTTCGAGGGCGGTGAGCCTGCGCAGCTGCATCTGCAGAATCGCGTCAGACTGGATCTCACTGAGACCGTGGCGCTCCTGCAACTGCAGACGGGCCGTGGCCGCATCCGAGGCCGCACGGATCAGGGCGATGATCGGATCCAGTTGATCGAGGGCCAGCAGCAGACCCAGGAGGATGTGATCCCGTTCCTCAGCCTTGCGCAAGAAGTAACGGGTGCGCCGCTCGATTGTCTCGATGCGGAACTCGAGGAACACCTGCAGCATCCGCCGCAGGGTGAGCAGCACCGGTTCGCTGTTGACCAGCGCCAGCATATGGGCACTGAAATTGCTCTGCAGAGGTGTGAGCTTGAACAGATTGTTCAGCACCACCTGCGGATAGGCATCCCGGCGCAGTTCAATCACGATGCGCATGCCATCGCGATCGCTTTCGTCGCGAATGTCGGAGATGCCGTCGAGCTTCTTGTCGTTGACCATCTCGGCGATGCGCTCAATCAGCGCCGCTTTGTTGGTCTGATACGGGAGCTCGGTGATGATCACGGCATCGCGATCGGGCCGGCCGGGAATTTCCAGTGTTTCGATCGAGGCCACCCCGCGCATGGTCACTGAGCCGCGGCCGGTGGTGTAGGTCTCGCGGATGCCGCGGCGGCCCAGAATCTGACCGCCGGTGGGAAAATCAGGCCCGGGAATCAGGGCCAGCAGGGCCCGGTCATCAAGCTCCGGATCGGCGATCAGGGCCAGCAGGCCATTGATCAGTTCGGTGAGGTTATGAGGCGGGATGTTGGTGGCCATGCCCACCGCGATGCCCGACGAGCCATTCAACAGAAGGTGAGGAACCCGCGCCGGCATCACCGTGGGTTCTTGCTGCGAACCGTCGAAGTTGTCGATGTAATCGACGGTTTCCGCTTCGATGTCTTCCAGCAGGCTGTCGGTGGTGAGCGCCTGCAGCCGCGATTCGGTGTACCGCATCGCCGCCGGGGGGTCGTTGTCGACCGAGCCGAAGTTGCCGTGCCCATCGATGAGCGGCATGCGCATCGAGAAGTCCTGGGCCATGCGCACCAGGGCGTCGTAGACGGCCGTATCCCCATGGGGGTGGTATTTGCCGAGCACCTCGCCCACCACCCGGGCGCACTTGCGGTAGGGCCGGTCGCTGGTGAGACCGAGCTCGTACATCGCGTAGAGGATGCGCCGGTGCACCGGCTTGAGCCCGTCGCGGGCGTCGGGCAGAGCCCGGCCCACGATCACGCTCATCGCGTACTCCAGGTAGGAGCGCGACATCTCATTGCGCAGGTCGGTCTGGATGATCCGTCCGTCGGACTCGCCGGGACCCGTTGGATCCGCCATCTCTCACCACACTGCCGAAGGCCAGGTTAAGCGAGGCTGGGTCCACCGTCTCCGGGCTGCTTGCGCCGATGGGATCCGCCCCCCCTCGCTCCCGCACCGAAGCGCAGCTGCAGGAGCGCCAGAGCGCCGGTGATCTGGCGGTGAGGAGCGCTGCGGACTACCGGGCCCTGGTGGCCGCCGAGGGACTGGAGGCGGCCTACTCCCGCACCGAGGTGGTGGTGGCCGCGAACGCCGAGTTCACCGACCAGGCCACGCTCCAGCTCAGCCTCGGCCCCTGTGATCCGCCCATGCGCCTGCGCGAGGCGCGGCTGGATGGGGTCATGGCCCTGGGCTCCAGCGGCAGCGGCGGCCTGACCCTTCCAATCGGAGGAGGGATCTCGGACCCGGAGCAGCGGGGCGGCGCCCAGGTGCTGGGGAAGTTGCTGGCGGGCCTGGAGGTGGAGCTGGTGGCCAGTGGTGAAGGCACGGCCCTGCATCCGCGCCGTGAACTCCAGGCCCGGCTCAAGCTCGAAAGCCTGGGCGTGGCACGCCTGCTGCTGCACCGGGCCATCAGCGAAAACGGCATCGTGGCGGTGAGCAGCGCCGAAGGAGTCACCCACAGCCCGTACGGCCCCCTGCTGGGCCCGTACGGGAGTGCTCTCTACAGCAGTGGTGGATCTCGCAGCATCGGCCTGACCATGCCTGGCCTCAGCCTGCTGGGCCCCGGCTCGCCGGTTCTGGTGGGAGGAGCGATCGGCTGGGTGATCGGCGCCGGCAGCGGCCATCAGCCGCAGATCCGGCGGCTGCCGAGCGGCCATGCCCGCGGGCCGGGGGCCGTAGCGGCGGTGAGCGGCGACCTGGCGGGGCTGAAGGGCGAGTGGATCCGCCCCTGCCACTTCGAAGGTCATGGCAGTGCCCTGCTGGTGGCGATCGCGGCGCCGGTTCCCCTGATCAACCTGGCCGTTGCCCGTCAGGCGGCCTGCGGCGACGACCAGATTGAGGCCCCCGTGCTCGATTTCTCGATTCCCCGGCGAATCCGGCCGAGCTTCGGCTTCGTTCCCTACAGCCACCTGCTCGCCGGCGAGATCCAGGTGGACGCCCGCCGCCTGCGTTGCGCACCTGCCCACAGCCCCCGCCTGGCCGAGGAAATCGGCGCCGGTCTGATCCAGCGCCTGCGCGACGGCTCCTTTCCCCTGAGACTTCCCCTGCTCCCTCTGAGTGATCGCCCGGGCCTGATTCCCCTCGAGGGCTGAGCGCAGCAGCGGCAAAGACAAGCCGGAGGAATCGGCGTAAGCTCCACCGGCGGTTTTGCGCGGTAACCGGTGGTCGAGTCCTCTGCTGCATCCCATGAGCCCGATCAGGGCCAGGACCTGCCATCCCCGACCCCCCTCGGTGAGGAGGATCTCAGCGCGTCGTCCGGGCCAGGTCCATCAGCCCCGGACGAGGCGGCGACAGCTGACACTGAGGTGAGCAGCACCGGGTCCGAGTCTGCAGTGGAGCCCGAACCGCAACCAGCCCCAGAACCCGAGCCCACGCCTGAGGTGCAGCCGGAGCCGCAGCCCATCCAGGAGCTTGAGCCTCAACCAGATTTGGAGCCTCAACCAGATCCTGAACCTGCGCCAGCGCCCGTTGTTCAGCCCCAGGCCGATCCAGCCGTGGCCACAACTCTGCACGTCCCTGCCAGTGACGAGAGCGGGAGCGGCGAAGGAGGCGGCGAGTGGGAGCTGCTCAGCGGCAAGGTGCGTGACTGGTTCAGCAGCGGTGACTTTCAGCGGCAGGTGCAGCAGTACAGCGGCCCCCTGAAGCTGCTGGCGGGCTTTGTGGGCCTGCTGCTGCTGCTCAGGATCTACGCCGCCCTGCTGGGGGCGATCGAGAGCCTGCCCCTGGTTCCCGGTCTGCTGGAGCTGGCCGGGGTGATCTGGCTGAGCCGCTTCGTGCTCACCCACCTGGTGCGCAGCAGCGACCGCCAGACCCTGCTGGCCTCGTGGCGGGAGCGCTGGGCGTCGTTCCGTGGTCAACCCTGAGGCCAGACCGGTTGATAGCTTGGCCCGACTGCAGAAACCCCAGTGGTGTCCATTCAGTTAGGTCGATCCCGAACCGTTCGCCGCGCCTACGGGATCGATGAGATCGCCCTGGTGCCCGGCGGTCGCACCGTGGATCCCGAGGTGACAGACAGCCGCTGGACCATCGGTGGAATCGAACGGGAGATCCCGATCATCGCCAGCGCCATGGACGGTGTGGTGGATGTGTCGGTGGCGGTCGAACTGTCCCGGCTCGGGGCCCTGGGGGTGCTGAACCTGGAGGGGGTCCAGTGCCGCTACGACGACCCGAACCCGATCCTGGATCGCATTGCTGAGGTGGGCAAGGAGGCCTTCGTGCCCCTGATGCAGGAGCTCTACGCCCAGCCCGTGCGCGAAGACCTGATCCGCCAGCGCATCGCGGCGATCAAGGCCGCCGGTGGCATCGCCGCCGTCAGCGCCACACCGGCGGCGGCCCTGCGCTTTGGACAGGCGGTGGCCGAAGCCGGGGCCGACCTCTTCTTCGTTCAGGCCACGGTGGTCTCCACCGACCACATCGGACCGGCCGGGCGCGAGACCCTCGATCTGGCCGCCCTCTGCCGTGATCTCGGCATTCCAGTGGTGATCGGCAACTGTGTCACCTATGACGTGGCTCTCGAACTGATGCGCGCCGGCGCTGCCGCGGTGATGGTTGGCATCGGCCCCGGCGCCGCCTGCACGTCCCGGGGCGTGCTGGGTGTGGGCATCCCCCAGGCCACGGCTGTGGCCGATTGCGCCGCCGCCCGCGACGACCACGAGCGTGAGACAGGCCAGTACGTGCCGATCGTCGCCGATGGCGGCATCGTCACCGGTGGTGACATTTGCAAGTGCATCGCCTGTGGCGCCGATGCGGTGATGATCGGCTCGCCGATCGCCAGGGCCAGCGAAGCCCCAGGCCGTGGCTTCCACTGGGGCATGGCCACCCCCAGTCCGGTGCTGCCCAGGGGCACCAGGATCAGCGTGGGCACCACCGGCAGTCTCGAGAAAATCCTGCGCGGTCCGGCTGGCCTCGACGACGGCACCCAGAATCTTCTTGGCGCCCTGCGCACATCGATGGGAACCCTTGGTGCCCGAACGATTAAGGAGATGCAACAGGTCGATGTGGTGGTGGCCCCATCCCTGCTCACCGAAGGAAAGGTGTATCAGAAAGCCCAGCAGCTGGGCATGGGCAAGTAGCCCCTCGCACCAGGGCTCCTGTTCAGGCCCGAAACGACGGAATCCCGGCGGAGACGGGCGTTAACCTCAAGGTGTGGGGGCTCCGGCTCGCACACTCCTCACACCAACCCGCCCGGCGCGTCCGGGCATTTTGTCTTCCTACGGTCCCTCCGCCGCCATGGGGGATTCCGGGTCCTCGTTGCTAGATTCCAGGCACCTTGTCCCCTCCCTCGGATGTCCAGCGCCACTGCCGTCACCGATGCTTCCTTTGAGCTGGATGTGCTCAAGAGTGACGTGCCCGTGCTGGTTGATTTCTGGGCCCCCTGGTGCGGCCCGTGCCGCATGGTGGCTCCGATCGTCGACGAGATCGCCAAGGAATTCGAGGGCAAGCTGAAGGTCTACAAGCTCAACACCGACGAGAACCCCAACGTCGCCAGCCAGTACGGCATCCGCAGCATCCCCACCCTGATGATCTTCAAGGGAGGGCAGAAAGTGGACACCGTGGTGGGTGCCGTTCCCAAGAACACACTCTCCGGCACGATCGCCAAATACCTCTGAGCAGCCCTTCAGCTCCTGCCGCCTCACCCCCACCGATGGCTCCTGCCTCTCCCTCGCTGGAGCGGTTGGGAGATGACCTGGTTGATCATCCCCATCGCCTGCTGATCGAGCGCTCGCTTCACTCGATTCTGGAGATGGCCCGCATCGCCGATGACACGGACGACTGGCGGTTGATCTCAGGTGCCCTGAGCGATCTGCATGAGGCCCTGGCTGCCTTCCACTCCTACCGCAGCACCCGCAAGGTGGCTGTGTTCGGATCGGCCCGCAGCCTGCCGCAGAGCTCCAATTACCAGCTGGCGGAGGAGGTCGGCCGTGAAGCCATGGCCGCCGGCTTTGAAGTGATCACCGGCGCTGGCGGCGGGGTGATGGAAGCGGAGAACAGGGGAGCGGGAGCGGAGCACAGCTTCGGTCTCAACATCCAGCTGCCCTTTGAGCAAGACCCCAACACCTACGTCAGCGCAGCAGGCGATCGCCT
>NZ_JAGQBY010000067.1:0-16037 GCF_024345875.1 Synechococcus sp. EJ6-Ellesmere | reverse complement strand
GCCCGCCGCCGCCAGCCGGATGCCTGTGGCCAGATCCTCGGAGGGGGTTCCGGTCTCGAAGCCACCCACCCGCTCCAGGGCCGAGCGACGCATCACGAACGAGGTACCGGCACAGACCACGGCTCCGACCGCCTGGCGGGTGGGCTCGATCCAGCGGTAGAAGCTCTCCTCATCGGGCATGAGCCAGCGCTCCAGCCGCAGGTTGCGCATCACTGGATCAGCGTTCATGTACGTCTGGGGGGTCTGAACGAACCCCACCCGTGGATCGGTGAACAGGCCCACGCTGCGAACCAGAAAGGCAGCCCGCGGCACCACATCAGCATCGAAGACCGCCAACAGATCGCCCTTCAGATGCGGCAGAGCGTGGTTGAGGTTGCCCGCCTTGGCATCGGTGGTGCCGTCACGGCTCAGGTAGCGGCAGCCAAGGCGGCGGCAGAGCCGGCTCAGCTCCGGGCGCGCGCTGTCATCGAGCAGCCAGACCTGATGGCGTGGGTAATCCATCGCCAGGCAGCCGCGCAGGCAGCGCTCGATCAGGTCGACCGGTTCTCCGCAGCTGGGCACCAGCACGTCGACTGCCGGAACGCGCCAGGGTTCCCAGGCGATCCGCTGCTGCAGGGTGGACTCGGCCGCGGCGGCCTCCTGTTGCACCGGCGGCTGCCGGGCCCAGGTGAGCCAGAGCTGCAGCAGGCCATTGGCCAGCAGGGTGAGCTCCGCCACCAGCATCAGCAGGCTCAGGCCGGTGCTGATGGGCGTGGCCAGGTTGAGGGTCGCCCCGATCCGCCAGACCAGGTAACGGCCCCCCAGAATGGTGATCACCAGCACAGCCGAGCGCCGGGCGGCCAGGGGCAGGGTCTGCTCCGGCCGGCTCGCCAGCCAGGCGGCCCAGAGCGCAACAACCAGGGTCGGCAGCGGCACGGTCCAGCCGGGCAGCATGGCCATCGGGCTCACCAGAGCAGCGCTCAGCAGCGGCAGGGTGGCCAAGAGGGCGATCTGGGTCGGCCGCCGCTGGGACAGGCCGTTGGGGAGGCGGAACACACGATCGCTCCAGGGGGAAGGGGCTACTGGATGGACTACCGGGGAACACGCCAAATGGATGGAGCAGCTGCATGGCCTGCGGAGGCCGTCAACGTCTGGGCGGCTGTCTCAGGATGTCCAGGCTCCAGTCAGAATTTAGGTAACCAAGCCGGTCGAGCGCGGCACCCTCGCCGGCACTGCGGATACCGGCGGACCTATGTGCCATCGCGGCGCTCGGCCAGCTCCGGGGCGTCGTAGCCGTCAGGCATCCGAGCAGAGGTGGCAGGCCAGCCGGATCAGTCCAGCAAGCCGATCCACCCAAGCGCCGGCGGCACCAGAGTGGTTCGAGATGGTCTGAGCAAGGCAAGGCCATGAGCACGCCCCTGGAGAAACCGACCGCGATCCAGGGCGCCTGCCCAGGCTTTCACCGCACAGGGCATAGCGACGCCTGCAAATGGCATGGCTGAGCAGGTTCAGCCCTGCGGATGGCGCAGGGTGCGCCAGTGGCCGCTCTCGGTGCTCACCTCCACTCCGAGGCCAATCGGGCTGTCACCTGGGCGGCCGTAGCGACTGTCGCCGGTCCGGTTCCACCACCGCCTGGCGAAGTCCCACGCCTCCTCGGACGATTCGAAGTGCTCATCCAGCTCCGGGTGGGGCTGACCCTGCTGATCCACCAACCGGTAGCGGCGTGGCTGGGGGCTGGTGCTCATCAAGAGGGTGTCGGCCATCGGTTCTCCTCTCACTCTGGTGACGCTGGATCGTTTCGGTCGGTGCTGGTGGTCACCATTGGGAAGCGCAGGCCTGCCAGCCCTTCTGTCGCAGTTCACTCCAGAGCTTGAGGGCTTCGATGCGGCTCAACTCACTGCACTTCTTCAGCGCTGCAAACGTCTCCCCGTGAGCCACTCAGCGGTCATGACCTCCGGCCGCTGAACCTGGCGCTCCTGGCGGGTCGGGCGAAAGCACACTGCCTGGCGGCCGTCCTTGAACCAGCTTTCCCTGGAAGTGAGGCGAGCGCGATCACACGGTGCAGGCGGAAAGTCAGGAGGGGATGCAGGTCAGGCTCAGCCACGACCAAGGCAGGCTGAAGTGCCGTCTCAGCTATTCATTCGTCGACCCTACGTATGAGCCAAGAGCCCAAAACCCTTCTTCTGCAATGGTTCTGGGGATTGCCATGCCCCCAGCTGCGAAAACCTCCGCTTGGTGGTCCACGACTGTCCCGAGAGCAATTCCTGATGGTGGTGATGCTGATCGATGCCGGCGTATTGCAGCAGCCCTTGCTTCAGCTCAGCTCGTTGTTCAAGCAGCACCGCAATCGCAACGACGAGTGCCGGATGGGGCTCGACGCCAGGGCCACCTGAGATCACGCACCTACCTGAAGGGTTGCCTTAACAGACGTTATCGAACTGATGACAGCGATCCTCCCCAATAGCAGACTGTTCAAAGCCCCCTTGAATCAGAACCATGAACGACCGTTGGATGGTTCGGGGCCGCGAATTCTCGAACTGCAACTGTGACTGGGGCTGTCCCTGCCAGTTCAATGCCCCCAGCACCCACGGCCATTGCGAGGCGATCGGCAGCGGCATTGTCGACGAGGGCTACTTCAACGACACCAGCCTCGACGGACTGCACTGGGCCCTGCTCCTCCAATGGCCCGGTGAGATCTCTGCCGGCAACGGCACCCAACAAGCGATCATTGACGAACGGGCAACCCCCCAACAGAGAGAATCCCTGAGAAGGATTCTCCACGGCGAGGCCACAAAGCCAGGAGCTACGGGGTTCTACGTGTACAACAGCACAATGTCCACGGTACTGGAAACACTCTTCGCTCCAGTCACGGTGGAGGTGGACGTGGAGGGGCGGCGGGCCAGCATTCTTGTGCCTGGCCTGATCGAATCCAGCGGCACCCCGATCATCGACCCGCTCTCGGGCCAGGAGCATCGCGCGGGTATCTCTCTGCCCGATGGCTTCGAATACACCTTCGCCGAGATGGGCAGTGGCAGCACCCGATCCAGCGCCGCAATTGCCCTTGAACTCAAGGACAGCTACGGCCAGTTCAACTACATGCATCTCACCCAGGATGGCGTTATTCGCTAAACCAGCGGCAGGAGAATCTGCTCCCGCCGCAGACGGTGGAGTGGCCCCTGGCAGCTCGTTGCCGTCTCGCGACAGAGGGCTGGTACTGGCTGCCCTGAGTGTGATCACCCTGATGGCCTGGCTTCAGCTTCTGCGCATGGCTGGCCAGATGGACATGGGCGAATCAGTGGCCATGGCTGGAATGGCCGTTGGCATCGAGTCCTGGACGTTGCAACACGCCTGGATGATGGCCGTGATGTGGATCGTGATGATGGTCGCGATGATGGTGCCCAGTGCCGCACCGATGGTGTTGTTTTACGCGGCAGTGGCCCGCAAGGCAGCGCAAGAGGGTTCCACTCTGGCCCCTTCAGCAATCTTCATGGCTGGCTATGTGGCCGCTTGGAGCGGCTTTTCCCTGCTGGCCACTGCCCTGCAGTGGCTCTTCGATCAGGCCGCCATGCTCTCCCCCATGCTGCGACTGAGAAGCCCGGCCATCGGCGCGATGCTGTTGATCCTCACTGGCTTCTATCAACTCAGCCCAAAGCTGATGCCCTGGGGAGCCCGGGGAGGCAGACTGGCTGGGACAGCGGCCCTACTCTGTGGAGCGGTGCTCTTCCTGGGCAAACTCCATTCGTCCTGATCTCGAGAACCCGGGTGCCTGGAGACCTCAAGAAATCTTAGTGAGCCTCTGGAAACCAGCCTCGAGTACCAGGACAATAGGGATCTGATTGCAGGCCAGACAAGGGTAGCGTGAGGTGGATTGTTCGGCTCAGAGCCTATGACCACTCCCCTGCTGCCTATTCGCTCGAGTCTCTGCCCCATGCCAGGAAAAAGTATTGTATACCTAACACTTTTCGATAATTCAGAAAGACAAGTTCATAGCTCTTGGCACGAATTTATGCCATGGCAAAGGCAAGCATCTGAGTAGAACTGTAAAGCCAGATCTGGGGCTGGAACAGCCATCTGCCATTAGGGGTTGCACTGACAACTCCAGATGACAACGCAAGCCCTGCTGCCACAAAATGGAAGCCAATGCTCTGAGGTGGTTGCAGGAGCCGGGTGGTGATTCCTGACCGGTGAAGGCAGGATGGTTGAGTTGCCCTCGTTAGTTGTCTTGATGATTCTTTCCGGCCCCGCCCTCACGCTGCCCGACCGCCTCGATGCGCTTCTGGAGGCGGGGCTGGCCCGGGATCCGGAGGGTCCGGCCCTGCAGGATCTCCACACGAGCCTCAGCTGGCAGCAGCTGTCGGAGCGGGTGGAACAACTGTCGGCCGCCTACGCCACCATGCCGCTGAAGGCAGGCGACCGGGTGGCGTCCTTGATGCCCAACCGGGTGGAGCTGGTGATCCACTACCTCGCTTGCCTGCGGCTGGGCCTGGTGATCACGCCACTCAACTACCGCTATGTGGTGCCGGAGATCGACCATGCCCTGCGGGTCAGCGGGGCGGTGCTGCTGCTTTATCACCAGGAGCGCTTGGCTGATCTCGAAGCCACGGAGCTGGCCGGATCTCTACCTCTTGGCCTGATCCGCTTCGAGGATGGGCAGACGGGGCCAGCGGCCGAAGGCGAGAGGAGCCTTGAGGATCTGATGGCAACCCCTGCCACCGGCGCGAAGCCGCCCTGCCTGCCAGCTGAGGCCCCCGCGATCATCTATTTCACCTCAGGAAGCACCGCCAAGCCCAAGGGGGTGACCCACAGCCGGGCCAGCTATGGAGCAACGCTCGCCAGCCTGGCCCAGGCGATGGAATACACGCCGGGGGAGAGCCTGACGGTGGGCTGCTCCCTGGCCCATGCGGCGGCCTCGATGTACGGACTCGCGGCCCTCTCGGTGGGCGTCACGCTGGTGGTGGCGACCGAGAGTGACAACCATGCGCTTGAGGCGCTTCTGCATCACCGCAAGCCGAATCTGCTGCTGATGTTGCCGGCAGCACTGATGGGCCTGATTCATGACCGGGATCTGGATCCAGCCGATTTTGCCTACGTGCGCCTGTGCATCTCCGGCGGTGACAAGGTACCCCTACAGCTGCAGCGGGATTTCAAGACCGCCGTGGGCTTTTCGATCGACGAATGCTTCGGCATGAGCGAGTGCGGTGTGGCCACAATGTCGCCGCCTTCCGGCGAGAACCGGGTTGGCTCGGTAGGTCGGGTCTGCCCCGGTTTCGAGTGCTCCATCCGTGACGAGGAGGGCCGCGAACTGGCGGTGGGCGCCGAGGGAAAGCTCTGGCTCCGCTCCGCTTCGGTGATGACGGGCTACTGGGACAATCCCACCGCCACGGCCGAAACGATTGTGGACGGCTGGCTCGACACCGGTGACGAGATGCGCCTGGACGCTGACGGCTACCTGTGGTTCTGTGGCCGACGCAAACAGATCATCGTTCACGATGCCTCCAACATCAGCCCGCAGGACGTAGAGGACGCCCTCTGCGAACACCCTGCCGTGGAACTGGCCGGAGCGATCGGCATCCATGACGTCATGCACGGGGAGAACGTCCGGGCCTACATCACCCTCCAGCAGGGTGCCCAGGCCCCGATGGCTGCCGAGCTGATTGGCTTTGCCCGCGAACGCATCGGTTACAAGGCACCGGAAGAGATCGTGGTGCTGGATGAGATGCCCCTCAACCCGAGCGGCAAGGTGGACCGCGTTGCGCTCAAAGCGATGGCGGCTGAAGCTCCCAAGAGCTGAAAGGCTGTCGAAAGCCCTACGGGACCGAGATGAGGCTCATGGCCCAGCAGAATGGCTCCACCTACCGCTCAGGGGATTGGCGAAAAGCCTGCCGGGCATTGGATCTGAAACCCATCCCCACCAAGCCCTACACGCCGCAAACCAACAGCAAGGCCGAGCGGTTCATCAAAAGGATCCTGGCGAAATGGGCCTCCGTGATCGCCTACCAGACAGATGAGGAACGTAACCGCTGGCTACCTCGCTGTCTGGGAATCCATAACGGCAACAGGTGCCACATCGATCTCGGTGGCCTCACGCCTCAACAGTCCCTCCAGCGACTGCTGATCGATGAATGACCTGGCGAGAAAACACAAGGCCCTGTGTACCACCAGAATATTCATCACCATAGCTGCTGCTTCGATGATGAGCACCTTGGTTCAATCCCTGAGGCTTCCACAGCAGCTATCATGATCAGGCACCACCGGGACCGCTGAGTTGAACAAGATGATTGGACCACTGCGCCGAGCTTCGATCTATGGCCTGGTCAGTTATGCGGGGCTTGTTTTAATCAACAACTCCGAGTTGAACCTTCCCAACATGTGGATTGCCTACCTGCCGATGTTTATCGGTGTCTATGTGCTGACGCAGTGGGTCGACAAGAAGATCGGAAGCTGAGTTTCCAGGCATTGAACGAGGCTTGAATCGATAGCCAGGCAGTACACCAATCACCTCACGGTAAAGGTAACGCCGGTGGCCGATTTCAGAGCCACTGAGACGACACCAGCTCCGTGGCGCGACCTGGATCATCAAGGCGCTGAGGCAGTCAGCGCTGGAGCAACCAACGGAGCAGCGAGAGGCCAATGATCAGCCCGACTCCAGCGTTCCACAGCAGCGATGGACGCTGGGAGAGGCGCTGCAGCCAGCGGGGCAGTCGATCGCCCCAGCGCTCCAGCGCCAGCAGCGCCAGCAGCAGCAGGGCTACGGGGATCCCGATCGCCAACACCAGCTCACGCAGCATTCCATCCCTCGCTTCTCTCGGCACCGTACCCAGCTGAATCGAGAGCGGCAGCCGCCGAGCGCTGGCAGGGGGGTTCGCAGTACCCCCAGAAAGCTGGGCTACCTGGATGTCCATGTCATGGTTCAGGGGTTGGCGAAACTGCCGCATGAAGGTGACACCACTGCGGTTGACGCCGGGGGCAGATCTGCGGCTGGCGCTAGAGAGCTGGATGGCCCAGCAGATCGAGCAGGCCGGCTGCCTGATCAGCGGCATCGGCAGCCTGTCGGTGGCCCAGCTGCGGCTGGCCGGCCGACGGGAGTGCACCATCCTCCGGGGCGAGCTGGAGATCCTCAGCCTGGCCGGCACGCTCGCGGCTGATGGAGCCCACCTGCACATCGCCATCGCCGACAGCAGCGGATCAGTGATCGGCGGCCATCTCTGCACTGGTTCTCTGGTGCGCACCACTGCTGAACTGATGGTGGGGCTGCTGCCGGAGTGGCAGTTCCGGCGGGAGCTGGATCCAGCCACCGGCTACGTCGAGCTGCAGATCCGGCAGGTGCCGGCCCCGTGAGGGGCCTGATCAACCCTCGGCTTCGTCTGCTGGAGGCGGCAGGCGTCGCTCCACCTGCAGAAACACCAGCCAGGCCACCCCGGCGGTGAGGCCACCGGTCCAGTCGCTGCGCAGCAACTCCAGGATTGACACCGTGCTGGCGCCAATGCGAAGGCCCCGTAGAGCAAAACGACCCAGTTTGTCCGGATTGATGGGCATCGTCTGGGGTAATGACAAGCTCGCTTCGCCACTGACGGGAAGCAGTGGATGATCAGCAGCGCCAGGATTGACCCACTGCACTGTGCCCATGTTGCTGCCCAGCCCCCTCTGCCCTCTCTGCCCCCTCACGGCCGCCAAGATCGCTGGCCTGCAGGCCACGGTGCTACTGCTGCTCACCCTGCTCTTCAAGGCCAGGATCCAGATCAAGGCCGCTTCTGCCCTGGGGTTGTTTCTGCTGGCCCTGCAGACACTGGTGTTCCTGGCCGCCAGTAGCGCCCTGGGCCTGGCGGCCATCACCGCTGGTGCCGTGGCACTGAACCGTCGCCAGACGCAGGCGGCGTGACGACGCTTCCGCCATGGCGGCCGTTGCTGCGCGGGGCCCGCGAGAGGGAAGGACGATCACCAGCGGCCCGCTGGCTGCAGCTCGCCACAGTCGCTCCCGATGGCACCCCACGGGTGCGCACCCTGGTGTTCCGTGGCTGGGCCGATGGCGGCGTGTTGGATCTGCTGACCGACGGACGCAGCGCCAAAGCGGCTGAGCTCCGGCAGCAGCCCGCTGTCGAACTGTGCTGGCTGCTGCCCAAAGCACGCTGTCAGTTCCGTCTGCGCGGCCAGCTGCTGGCCTTGCCCGCTGGCGTCGACCAGCAGGAGCGCCAACGGCATTGGCAGAACCTCACGCCCAGTGGCCGTGCCCTCTGGGGCTGGCCCGAACCGGGAGCTTCGTTGGCTGCCGCCGTGGACTTCCCGACAGCACTCAATGACGAGGTCCCACTGCCTGAGCAGTTCCAGCTGCTGCGCATCACCCTGGAGCAGGTGGAGTTGCTGGAGCTCAGGGATCATCCCCACCAGCGTCGTCGTTGGCGCCGCTCTGGCGGCTGGAGCGAGGAGCGTCTCAATCCCTGAGGGGTCGCCGTCACAGGAGATCAGACGCCTTGGGGTATTGGCTTCTGTGAACGCTGTGGCCGGCCCTTGATGCTGGCCGAGCTGGCGCTTGCGACCCTGCGCTTGCCACCCCTGACGACAAGCTGGTGGGCTCACTGATCGCCCTGCTTCAGTGGCGACCAGCGTTGGACGGGCCTGCACTGACCTCAGCGCGCACCATCACCGGAGCAGGATCTGCATAGTGGCGATCCGTAAAACTCGGGCTGGGGGCATCAACTTCTTCGCTGGCCAGCAGGTCAGCGACAATTCCGGCGTCGATCGAAAAGCGACCAGGGCCGTTGAGCAGAATCGCCAGGCTGCCGCCGAGATAGAGCACCACCAGCTCAAGCAGATAGATGTTGAAGCCGCTGGTGAGGATGTGGTGGTAGCCCGCAACGGCCATCGTTCCCACCAGGGCGAGGGCGCCGATCGGGGTGAGGAATCCCAGGATCACGAACCACGACCCAAGGATCTCGGAGAGACCAGCCAAATGGGCCATCACATTCGGGAATGGCATGTGCAGAGGAACCAGATAGGCGGCGGCGAAGCTCTCTGGATTGGCCAGCTTCTCCTGGCCGTGATGAATCATCATCGTGCCAATCGCCAGGCGCAGAACAAGCAGGCCGGTGTTGGTGAGAACGTCGTTTTTGAGGAAGTAACGGTTCAGAACGCTTGACATCGGATACAGGAATCGAGTTGGTGCAGGGGATCAGTTCTGAGGGCTGGAGGGCTTGGAGAGGCTGTATGCCCAGAGAGCCACGCTGGCGGTCATGAAGCCCAGAAACAGTTCCAGCAGGGTGAGGGTGGTCATAGCTTGGGAAGCGGCGTGTTCCCAGCATGGCTCGCCAGATTAAGAAATGTGAGGAGCCCGTCTTCAGCGCGGCGATCATCTGGCTTGAGGCTCTGCCGAGCAGACGGCAGCTGCCCCCCGGACAGTCAGCCTGATGGCCAGGGTTTCTACGCTGGGCATGCCTTTTAGGGATTGCTTCCGCCAGGCGGCTGCTCTGATCTGACCCCATGGCCGGCAAGCGCACCCTCAACACCGGCAACCTGGAAAGCCTCGGGGCAGCGGTCCTCGCCGAGCTGCTGATGGAGGTGAGCGGTGGCAATGCCGTGATCCAGAGGCGCCTGCGCCTGGCCCTGGCCGCTGCCGAGGGGGCCAGTGAAGCGGCCCAGGAGGTGCGCAAGCGCCTGGCGGCCATCGCCCGCTCCACCACTTACGTGGATTCCCGCAAGCGCAAGGCTCTTGTGGCCGAGCTGGAGGCCCAGCGCCAGGCGATCACCGGTCCAATCGCCGATGCCGACCCAGACCTGGCCGTCGATCTGCTGGTGCGGTTCCTGCAGCTGGGTGATGGGGTGATGGATCGTTGCTCCGACAGCACCGGCGCTGTGATCGGGGTGTTCTGGCAGGCAGCGGCCGATCTGGGCCCGATCGCCACTGCCGCCAAGCTGGGGCCAGACAGGCTGGCGGAGCAGGTGAGCGATCTGCTGGCCGACAACGGCTACGGCCAGTTCGATCAGCTGATTCCAGCGATGGCCGAGGCCCTCGGCGAGCAGGGTCTGCGGCGGCTGGAGCAGGACTGCCGCGATCGCGGTGCCTGCGATGGCCACTTCGCCCTGCTGCAGATCGCCGAATGCCGCGGCGATGTGGACTCATACCTGGCTCAGTTCAGCACCAGCCAGCTCAGCTGGCCGAACACCGCCGCCGATGTGGCCAACCACCTGCTGGCGGCGGGCCGTCCACAGCAGGCCCTGGCCGTGCTGGATGGCGCCGCCAAGGGCGCAAACACCTGGCATTCCCCCGAGTGGGACGAAGCCCGCATCGCTGTGCTGGACACACTCGGCCGCGTGGAGGAGGCCCAGCACATGCGCTGGCACGGCTTCGGCAAAACCCTCTCGATCCCCCAGCTTCGCGACTACCTCAAGCGGCTTGAGGCCTTCGAGGATGTGGAGGCCGAGGAGCGGGCCTTTCAGGTGGCGGAGGAGCACTCGATGCCACTGCTGGCGCTGGAGTTCCTGGTGGCCTGGCCTGCCCTGCCCCGGGCTGAGCGCTACGTGATCGAGCACTGGCAGGAATGGGACGGCGAAGCCTTTGAGGTCTACGGCCCCGCCGCCGAACGGCTCAGCGCCGACCATCCCCTGGCGGCCGTGGTGTTACTTCGGGCGATGGTGGTCTTTGCGCTGTCCATGGGCCGGGCCAAGCGCTACCGCTATGCCGCCGAGCATCTGCGCAGCTGCGAGCAGCTCTCAGCCCGAATCGACCACTGGCAAGGGATCGAGAGCCACGGCAGCTTTGTCGGCCGCCTGCGGGAAGCCTTCGGAATGAAGTGGAGCTTCTGGCAGCTGATCGACAGGTCGATCTGAAGCCCACCCTTCCGCAAGGCCATGCGATCGATGATGGGCTGCAACCAGGCTGAGCGATTCGGCCCCAGTTCCTTGCCGTGGTCCCGGTGATGCAGCCTCAACCACTCCTGAGCGGCTCCCGGCTGGTGCCCACGCTGCTGGGCCTGGTGCTGGGCCTTGGCGTGATCAGCCCGAAGCCATCGCTGATGGCCACCGAAACCGCTGCCGGTCCGCCGCCACCGCCGCGGCTGGTGACCACGGCCAAGGTGTCGGCTGCGCTGCCGAAGCTGGAGGCCTTGGCCACACAGATCCTGCAGCAGACGGGGGTGCCGGGCATGGCGATCGCCGTGGTCCACGACGACCGGGTGGTGTTCCTCAAGGGCTACGGGCAGCGCGAGGTGGGCAAGGCCGGGGCGGTGGATGCCGACACGATCTTCCAGCTGGCCTCGCTCTCGAAACCGATCGCCAGCACGGTGGTGGCGGCCCTGGTGGGGGATGGGCGCGTGCGCTGGGACGATCCGGTGATCGGCGACCTTCCCGGGTTTCGCCTCGGCCCGCCCGCCATCGCCGAGGAGGTGACCCTGCGGGATCTGCTCTCGCACCGCAGCGGCCTGCCCGACCATGCCGGCGACCTGCTGGAGGACATCGGCTTCGATCGCGCCACCATCTTCCAGCGCCTGGGGGTGCTGCCGCTGGGCAACCGCTTCCGGGCCGTCTTCAATTACACCAACTTCGGATTCACGGCGGGCGCCATCGCAGCGGCCAACGCCAGTGGCCAGGGCTGGGAGGAGCTCTCGAGAGAACGGCTTTATCGACCACTGGGCATGGGCCGCACCAGCTCCAGCCACGCCGATCTGGTCGCGGCCTCCAACCGCGCCGCCCTGCATGTGCGGGAGCCAGCCGACGGAGCGGCCAGCCACCGCTGGGTGGCTGCGGCTGCAGCTGGCGGGGGGACGCCTGGGGCCAATGGCCGTCGGCCGTCAGATCGTGGCCTCAGACGCCCTGGCCGACACCCACCGACCCCTGATTGCCAGCGCGCCATCTCCCAATCCAGCCGTGTACCGCACCGGCTTCTACGGGCTGGGCTGGAACGTGAGCAGCACCGACCAGGGCGCCGTGCAGCTCAGCCACTCGGGCGGCTTCGAGCTCGGTGCCGCCACGGCCGTCTACCTGCTGCCGGGGGAGTCGCTGGGCATCGTGGTGCTCACCAACGGCCAGCCGATCGGGGTACCTGAAACGGTGGCGCTGAGCTTCCTCGACCTGGCCCGCTTCGGCAAGGTCGAACTCGATTACCTCAAGCCCCTGGGAGGACTGTTCGCCCAGATCGCCCAGCAGGAGTATCCACGGGTGCCCCAGCAGCCCGCGACTCCCGCCCCGGCGCGGCCGTTGGCGGTCTACAGCGGCACCTACAGCAACGCCTTCGTGGGAGTGATCACCGTGAAACCCGAGGGCAACGGCCTGGTGCTGGAACTGGGGCCCCAGCGCAGGCCCTACCCCCTCACCCACATCAGCGGCGACACCTTCCGCTACCAGCCCAGCGGAGAGAACGCCGCAGGACCGAGCGCGGTGGCCTTCAGCGTGAGCGGCGATGAACCGGCCAGGCGCGTCCAGATCGACAACTTCAACGTCGATGGCCAGGGTGTGTTCCAACGTCAAAGCTCAGAAGCAACCCCATGAACGACGACCCGCTGGCCAGCGCGATCCCCCAGCCGCGCCGGATCCTGATCACCGGCGCCAGCTCCGGCATCGGCCAGCAGGCTGCCCTGCTGCTGCATCGTGCTGGGCACCAGCTCACCCTGCCCTGCCGTGATCAGGCCAGCGCAGATGCCACCCGCCAGAAGCTGCTCGCCAGCGGCGGCAGCGATCTGCTCACCCCCATCTGCGATCTGGCCGACCTGGAGAGCATCGACCATTGCGCCAAGGAGCTGCTCTCAACCGGTGAGCCGATCGACAGCCTGGTGCTCAACGCCGGCCTGCAGGACAGTGGTGCCTCCGAACCCCAGCGGTCGGCCCAGGGCCATGAGCTCACCATCGCCGTCAACCATCTGGGCCACCAGGCCCTGGCGATGCAGCTGCTGCCATTACTCGAGCGCAGCGAGGCCCCACGCCTGGTGGTCACCGCTTCGGAGGTGCACGATCCCGGCTCGCCCGGGGGCCGGGTAGGCGAACCCGCTGGCCTGGGGAATCTGGCTGGCCTCAGGGCCGGCGCTGGCTTCGCGATGGTGGATGGCCGCACGCCCTTCAACGCTGACAAGGCCTACAAGGACAGCAAGCTCTGCAACCTGCTCTTTGCCCGTGAACTGGAACGTCGCCTGCGCCGGCGCGGCACAGCGATGCCGGTGCTGGCCTGGAGCCCGGGCCTGGTGATCCCACGCAGCAGCGGCGGCTTCTTCCGCTACAGCCGCCGCCACAACGAATGGGGCCAGCGGCTGTTCGCCCTGGTGGCCCGCGACCTGCTGCGCCTCACGGCAACGCCTGAGCAGGCCGGGGCCCTGCTGGCCGACCTTGCCACCGCTGCCAGCTATGGAAGCAGCGGATTCAGCTATCACGTCAACCGCCTGGTCAGTCCGGGGCGGCTGCACTTCGAGTCAGCCGAACCCAGCGCCGAAGCCCAGGACGATGCCCTGGCCGAGGCGCTCTGGAGCGTGAGCGCCCAGTTGGTGGGTTTGCCGGAGTCGTTGTCCCGCCGTCCGGGCTGACCGCTGTTTGAAGGCGTAGGCCAACCAACCGAGACTCGTCAGCTTCAGTGCTGACGCAGCCTTGATCTGGATCCTGGCTTTGATCAACAGGGTCTGCCGCAGAAGCATGGCGGCCTGCAGCCCGGCGATCCCGAAAGAGCAGACGGCTGGCTCAGAGCTTTCGCCCCCAGGCTTGGCTGAACCATCAAGCAGCAGACTCCCCTTGGCTGCCTACCCGCCATGGGCGTGATCCTGCTCACTGTTCTCACCGTGCTGCTGGGCTACGGGCTGGGGAAGAGCGTGCCGCGACTGGTGCAGCGCTCGGGCCAGCTGGCGCGTCGCTCACGGGGCAGCCAGCTGGCCTTCGCGGGCCTGCTGCTCCTGCCCTGGCTTGTTGGGATTGCCCTGGTGCTGCAGCTGCCCCTGCGGCCTTACCTGCTGCTACCGGCAATCGGCTACGCAGCAGGGATGTGGCGTGGCCGGCGCAAAGTTGGTCTTTAGCAGAGCGGCGATGGCTACCGGGCTGTTCAGCAGGGATCCCTGCCAGGGCCATGCCCCTGGGCCCTCGGGCCAAACAGGGGGCCAAGATCCTCCAGCGCGGAGTGCTGCTCGAGCTGCTGGCGCATCACTTCCAAAGTGCCCAGCGGCTGACCTGGCGCCGAGGATTCCGCGCCAGGGAGCAGACCCCACGCCTCGAGCTCTTCCGTGAAGCCAAGGGCCCGCGTGTCTTCCAGTCGATCAGGGAAGAGCACGCCATCGAGATGGTCGCACTCGTGCTGGACGACGCGGGCGTGAAATCCAGCAACGGATCGCGCGATCAGATGACCCTCTGCATCGAAGCCTCGGTAGTGAATCCGCCTCCAGCGACTCACCTGTCCACGCAGCCCCGGAACACTGAGGCACCCCTCCCAACCTGAATCGCAGGCCTGGTCGATCGGGGTGATCTCCGGATTGATCAGCACCGTTTCCGGTATCGGGGGTGCCTCTGGATAGCGCGGGTTCACGGTGATTCCAAAGATCACCACCCGCAGCGGTACGCCGATCTGCGGAGCGGCCAAGCCCGCCCCATCGCGTGCCGCCATGGTATCCCTGAGATCCGTGATCAAAGCAAGCAGATCAGGTGTTCCAAACCTGGTAACGGGGCGGGACACCTGCCGCAGACGTGGATCACCCAGGCGCAGGACGGTTCGTTCAGCCATCACCGCTCCTCCAACCTCGCGTTTCACCCTTCCTCTCCATACCTTGCAGCTGTAGGCGCGCGGCTTGGCTCTCTGATTCAGCCAATGTCATCTCAGCTTTTGGTCCAACCGGTCTGGCATCAAGGGATCAACGCGATTCCGGTTTCTACGGCAGCGATCTGAACAGTAACGGACCTCCTCCCACACATCTTTCCACTTTTTCCGCCACTGAAACGGTCGTCCACAGATTGAGCAGTTCTTGGTGGGACGTTCAATGTGGTGAGGCATCGGTGCAAGAGAGAGTGAAGGGGGATACATCTTGGCTTCTGGCCCGCAATCAACAACTCTGAGTGTTGCAAGCAAAAAAGCCCCTGCCGAAGCAGGGGCTTTTCATGCCCTTGATGCAGGTGGTGAGCCCATGGGACCCACCGGATGCATCAGCCGATCGCGGGGGCGGTCAGCGCCACAGGAGTGGCTTCAGCAGAAGCAAGGTCCAGCGGGAAGTTGTGCGCATTCCGCTCGTGCATCACTTCCATGCCCAGACCAGCGCGGTTCAGCACATCAGCCCAGGTGTTGATCACGCGGCCTTGGCCATCGAGGATCGACTGGTTGAAGTTGAAACCGTTCAGGTTGAAGGCCATCGTGCTCACGCCAAGGGCGGTGAACCAGATGCCGACCACCGGCCAGGCAGCCAGGAAGAAGTGCAGGCTGCGGCTGTTGTTGAACGAGGCGTACTGGAAGATCAGGCGACCGAAGTAACCGTGGGCAGCCACGATGTTGTAGGTCTCCTCTTCCTGGCCGAACTTGTAGCCGTAGTTCTGGCTCTCGCTCTCGGTGGTTTCACGCACCAGGGAGCTGGTGACCAGCGAACCGTGCATGGCGGAGAACAGCGAGCCACCGAACACACCCGCCACACCCAGCATGTGGAAGGGGTGCATCAGGATGTTGTGCTCGGCCTGGAACACCAGCATGAAGTTGAAGGTGCCGGAGATGCCGAGGGGCATGCCGTCGGAGAAGGAACCCTGACCGAAGGGGTAGATCAGGAACACAGCCGAGGCAGCGGCCACAGGGGCGCTGTAGGCCACGCAGATCCAGGGGCGCATGCCGAGGCGATAGGAGAGTTCCCACTCGCGGCCCATGTAGCTGAAGATGCCGATCAGGAAGTGGAAGATCACCAGCTGGTAGGGACCGCCGTTGTACAGCCACTCGTCGAGGCTGGCGGCTTCCCAGATCGGGTAGAAGTGCAGGCCGATGGCGTTGCTGGAAGGAACAACAGCACCGGAGATGATGTTGTTGCCGTAAAGCAGGGAGCCGGCGACAGGCTCACGGATGCCGTCGATGTCGACGGGAGGAGCAGCGACGAAGGCCACGATGAAGCAGATCGTGGCAGCCAGCAGGGTGG
>NZ_JAGQBY010000066.1:0-16044 GCF_024345875.1 Synechococcus sp. EJ6-Ellesmere | reverse complement strand
GCGGACTTCGCAGACGGGGCCTTGGGGAGTGGCCATGGCTGGGGTGGAGCGGAGAACACCGACCAGACGCCCTGTAGGCGCAGTGCTGGCCAGGGGCGAGCCCAGCGAGCCTCGCGTCAGCCCTGGCCAGCGCAAGCCGGAGGGGCATGCTGCGGAGGGGTTTCGCTCCGCCCGGCCAGCCAGTCTCCAGTGGCAACGGTGCAAGTGCCGTGCTGATTTCTCACCGCGCCAGGCGACCAGAGGTGCTGGGTCTCCTGGGATCGAGGTCCGTCCCAGCTGCTCCCGTCACGACTGATGCGGCTTGCCACGGAACGGCTTCCTGCTTGCCCACGCTGCAGCACCCCAGCCACCTCGTTCCGGATTCAGCCCGGCCCGGCTGGTGGCCTGGTCTGCCCCAGGCCTGAGCCGCGCAGCCCGAGCAGGCGCGAGAGGTGGAGCAACGCAGGCCGAAAGGGGCCCAGGGGCCCCCATCGGATCAGACAGCCGCCCTTGACCCGCTGCGCTGCAGCCCGCCGCGGCGCAACGAGGCTTCTGCCTCCACCTGCTGGCGGTAGCTCAGCTCGGCTTCTGTTTCCAGGGCGCTATCGATCTCATCGATCCGCGCCAGGCATTGCTGGATCGCCGGCAGCACCTCTTCCTCCAGCCGCGAGATCTCTTCCTCTCCATAGGGCCGATCAATCCAGGTGCGCCGCAGCGGCCGGCCGGCATGGCCCCGCAGGATTGATTCGATGGTTTTGCCGCAGGACTCCAGCAGCAGGAACGGATCCTCTTCTGGCCTGCAGTA
Source organism: Synechococcus sp. EJ6-Ellesmere (assembly GCF_024345875.1). Lineage (NCBI taxonomy): Bacteria > Bacillati > Cyanobacteriota > Cyanophyceae > Synechococcales > Synechococcaceae > Synechococcus > Synechococcus sp. EJ6-Ellesmere. The sequence continues at coordinate 15,260 of NZ_JAGQBY010000066.1, read as the reverse complement.
AGGAGAGGCGGCAGCGGCAGCAGAGAACCCAGTGGACTTGATGGCCATGGTGATCGGCGCCGAGAGCGGCGCAGTGACGGGACCGATCCCAGCGGAGGTCCGACGTCAGGAGGGCCTCAGACTGGAGAGGCCCGGAGCAAGCCCCCCTCCCGCTACCAGGCGCTACCGGTCCATTCGCGTCAGCGCTGCTCCGCCCAGCAGCGCCAGCAGCAGCTTGAGGGTGGAATCAAAGCCGCCCTGCAGCTGCTCCAGCGTGCCGGGGCAGATCTGCCCGATCGATCGCCCCTCCAACGCCCGCTGACCGCAGACCCCAGCGGCGAGGGAATAGATCAGCAGCTGGGTGCCGATCACCACCGCCAGGATCTTGAACACAAACCGCTCACGGTCGAACGGCGGCTTGGGCGGCCGGGGTGCGGTGTTGGCTTGCATCGCTGCTCCTCCCTTGCTCAGGCCCCAGCCGGTGGCAGCACCAGCCTCGCCATCACTTTTTTTCTTGGAACACCCCCACATAGACGGTTCCCTGGCGATATAGCGGGAGCACCCGATCGCGCAGATCGGCGTTGTGCAGGCGAACGCAACCGAGGGTGGGGTGCAGGGGCTGCTGCGGTGCCCAGGCGCCGGGCCAGCCGCAGGCCGAGCCGCCTCCATGGAGCATGATCCCGGCCCGGCCTACGGCCACCTCCTGGCCCTCCAGCTCCTCCATATCAAAGGAGTACCAGCCGTAGCCCATGGCGGTATCGGAGCAGGGGGGATTGGGGTTCTGCTCGTAGTCGGCGTAGAGCTGGCCGAGCTTGTAGAGGCCTGGTGGGGTGTCGGTGCTGTTCTGGGTCCAGTCGGTGTCGCTCCCCTGGCCGCGGGCCAGACAGGGGATCTTCCAGAGGAACTGGCCGCTGTGGTCGTAAGCCTCCATGTCCTGGTCCCGGTCATTCACCAGCAGGTAGGTGTCGCCGGGCTGGACGGGAGCTGCCAGCTGCGGGCCGGCCATCCCGGCTTCCTCTGAGCCGCGCGGATCGAGTCCGCCGCTGGGGACTGCTGGTGCCGAGGGCGCCGCGGGTTTCTGGCTGAAGGTGAGCGCCCAGGGGGCCTGCTCATTGAGCACGGCCTCGCTGCCGGGCAGCGCCGTGATCGCGGCATGGAGGGTCCAGACGCCGGAGACCTGCTGGGGTTCACCGCGAAATGCTTCAAAGCGGTCCTGGAACCGCTCGGGGGTCATGGGGCTGGCCATGGGCGTGGTGCTGCTGAGCCCTGTTGCCATTGCTGGCTTGGGGCTGCTCTCTCAGAAGGGCAGCTCGCTCACGGGGCACCAGACGGGCACCGAAGCTGGCGTGGCCACCTGGCGCTCAAACAGCAGATCAGCGCAGAGCCGCTCCAGCCGCTCCAGAGGAGCAGGGCGGTGGGCCGAGGCCTCCTCGCACAGGCACTCCAGGGTGCGGGAGCTCAGGAGCTGGAAGGCGCGGATCAGGGATGCGGAAGCCATAGGAAGGCGCAGCGAAGACCCTGCAGCAGGCCGGGCGGGGTCAAGGGGCAGCCCCCTCTGCAATGCGGAGCGCAGCGCAGCCAACTCACCAGTCCGGCTGACTTGCGCAGCCCTTGAGGCCGCCCGGACCATGAGGAGGGCTGCGCGTAGCCGATCTACTCAGAGCTGGTGGAGCAGGGACCCAGGGCGCTGCAGGTCCCGGCATTGGGAACCGGTGCTGACCACTGCCATCACAGCGACGAACTGGCCAACAGGGGAACGCTCAGCCCTGGCCGCAGATCACCCGCTCCAGCACCTGTTGACATCCCGCCTGCAAGGCCAGCGGCAGCAGTCCGATGCGCCGTTTCACCAGTGGCATCGCCAGGGTTGTCATGCGGCTGAGCCGCAGCCTCGAGCTCACCTTCAGGCCAGTGCCTGAGAAGCCTGGATGATCGGCAGGGATGTCGAGCTCATCGCGGCCCGGGGGCCCGCTGACGTTGGAGCTGATGAAGGCCAGCAACACATCCCCATGGCGCTCACTGGTGGTGATCACCAAGGCCGGCCGAGGCTTGGCAGCAGGCCCATCCGTGAAGGGGAAGGCGACCAGCACGATGTCGTAGCGGCTCAGCATCAGCTGGCGCCGATCGCTTCTCCGTCCGAGAAGCTGTAGAGGTCAGGCTCAGCCGCCAGGTCGTCGAAGGCCCCCCCGTCCATCGCCAGCTCAGCCAGGGCACCGTTACTCAGGTCGCTGCTGTCCTGCTCCAGCTGCCTGAGCAGCCAGCGGCGATCGTCAGCCGGCAGGCTGCGGATCACCGCAAGCAGGTTCTCGGTGAGCTGGGGGTTGGTCATCGCCCCAGGCTAAGCAGCCTGAACATCAAGGATCACCCTGCCCACAAGGGACCTGGCAACAGCTGCTGTTGTCACTGGGGCCAGGCCCCTGGAGCGTGCCCTTGGGCCTGACCTTGATCGAGGCGCAGAAATACGCCCGCCGCGCCGAACAGCTGGCGGTGCTCAAGACCTTTGCCGAGGGGGAGCTGCTGCGCCGCCTGCCCTTCCGCAACCTCGTCGGTGGCTCGTTGAGCTTCCCGGCGGAGACCAAGCTGCCCCGCGTTGGTTTCCGGGCCGTCAACGAGGGCTACCGACAGAGCTATGGGGTGATCAACTCCGATTCGGAGTTTGTGCACCTCTTTGGCGGTGACCTGGATGTGGACCGCTCGATCGTGGATCTGCAGGGCCCTGAGGCCCGTGCTGCCCAGACCGAGATGAAGGTGCGCTCGATGCGCCTGACCCTTGAGGCGGCGATTATCAATGGCGATGACACCTTCGATCCGCGGGCGTTCAACGGGCTGAGCAAGCGCCTGGTGCCTGGCGAGGACCAGACCATCGACAACGGCGGCAGCACGCTGAACCTGCTGGCGCTGGAGGCTTTGACCGACAGCGTGATCGGCTACGGCGGCGACAAGGTGCTGATCGCCAGCAAGGCCGCCCGCCGCCAGATCAGCACCGCCTCCCGCCAGGCCGGCGGCGACCTCTACGAGGTGATCGACGGCCGCCACTACTTCGAGGGGATCGAGATCCTGCTGGTGGAGGAGGACGCCGAGGGCAACGCCGTACTCGGTTACGACGAACCAGGCGACACCACCTCGATCTACTGCTGCGTGCTGGGTGATGCGGCGGTCTGCGGCCTGCAGGGCCCGTTCGAGGGGCGCTACGGCATCTCGGTGCGGGACTTCGGCGAGGTGCATGACGCGCCGGTATTCCGCACGCGGGTCGATTGGTACGTGGGCTTTGCGGTGTGCAACCGCAAGGCAGCAGGGCGGCTGTTCAACGTCGCACCCATCGCGCTGGTGGTCTGAGCCAACCCCTGCACACGCACGCATCCCATTACCTCAACCCCCACACCCAGGAGACCCCTGATGACCTCTCAAGCCACCCGGCTGCTCGATGCACAAACCGTGCTCGTCGGCTGGATCAACCACTCCGCTACCGACTGCTACGAACACATCCGCACGAGCGGCGATGTCGTGAACCTCGGCACCGACCTCGATGCCACCAGCTCCTTTGTGCTCGTCGCCTCCCACCCCGGCCACAGCGAGGCGGTGACGGTGACCCTGGAGCTGGCGCCGCTGCTGGCCGATGGCAACGCCGGCAGCTGGATCACCGCCGCGGCCGTCGCCATCCCTGCCGCTGGCGGCAAGGTGGAGGCGATCATCAGCGGCGCCGCCCTGCTGATCAACCCGGCTGACAGCGCGCTGATCACGCCGCCCTGCCTGCGAGTGGCGCGGGCTGTGGTTTCCGCTGCCACGCCGGTGGGGATGTCCGTGGCGCTCACCGCCAACCAGGGGCTGTGAGGTGAGCGCCATGGGCAACCCAATCGACACCCTCAACGTGGCGACCGGAGCTGAGGTCCTGCCGCTGGAGCTGCTGCATCCCCTGGATGGCAGCAACCCCGCTTCCACGCCTGTTCGCCTCTCGGGCCCGGAGCAGCGGCTGACCGTCACCCCTGATCCGGGTGTGGGCGATGCAGCGCTGCTGCCGCCGAGCCAGCTGCTGATCAGCAAGGACGGCGAGAGCCGCTCAATCTGGCCGGTGCATCTGGCCGGCTGGCAGGCGCTGGGCTGGCAGCTGCAGCCGGATGCTGCAGCACCTCAGCCGGAGCCGGAACAACCAGAGCCGGAAGAGCCAGAGCCCGAGCAACAAGAGCCTGAGCTGGCACCTGCACCCGCTAGCGAACCAGAGGCCGAGCGGGCATTGGAGCCGGAGTCGGCCGGCATCACTGAACCGGAGCCCCCTACTGAAACCGCCACTGGCGGCGCCACTGGTGGTGCTACTGGCGACGACGCTGGCAGTGGGGAGGCCCGGCTGGCCGTTGAGCCGCCTGACTTCCCGGCGATGACCAAGGCCCAGATCGTCGAGTTCTGCTCCACCGTCTACGGCGTGGAGCTCGATGGCAGCCAGACCAAGACCGAACTGGTGGAGCAGGCCACGGCGCTGGAAGCCCAGGCCAGCGGCAGCAACGAGGGCATCAACGATGCCGCGGATCTGGCGGCCCTGGAGCTGGGGGATGCCCTGCTCTGATCCCAGCCAGCGCTGCCCCGGCCAGCGCATTCCTGGCTGGGGGCTGGCAACAGCTCAGCAGCACTGCCCTGGCGCCGATGGCCACTCCCGATCCGGCTGTGCTGGCCGAGCTGACGGCCCAGTGCCGCAGCAGCAGCCGGCCCCAGGGGGTGATTTTTCTGGGCCAGGCCCAGCTGCAGGACGGCGGCACCCCTGAACCGCCGCCCACCGGCGGCATCACGGCACTGCAGGCCCTGGCGCCGCTGGTGAGTGCCGCCGCCGGCGATGGGGTGGTGGTGATCGCGCTCGACCTGCGCTTGCTCAGCCCCCTGCCGCCTTGATCTCTCGTCTGAACGCCTTCCCCTTCTGCACTGATCACCATGGCCAGCACCACCGAGAGCCGCACCGCCGGCCGTTCCCTGCCCCAGCCCAGCGACCTGCTGCTGGTGCAGCGCGGCAGCGCGCCTTACCGGGCCACTGCCGAGGAGGTCAAAGCGTTCATGCTCAGCCCCGCCACGGCAGTGGCAATCGGTGCGATCAAGCCCGGCACCAATCTCTCGGTGGATGCCGACGGCACCCTCCATGCCGCCATCCCTGGCGCACTTACCTACAGGGGGGCGATCGCCCCCACCACCACCGAGGCCCCGGCTGGCGCCGAGGCGGGGGATGTGTACATCGCCAGCAGCTCCGGCCCCGCCATGGCCAGCTGGAGCGGCATCGCCGGAGCGGACATCGCCCAGGGGGATCTGCTGTTGTTTGAAGGCACGACCTGGAGCTCCAACGCCGCCCTGGGGCCCGATGGCGCCGGCGTGATCCGCATCCAGGTGGCCGCACCGCTGGTCGTCGATGAAACCGATCCCGCCCAACCGATGCTCAGCGTGGCCCTGGCCACAGCCGAGGCACCGGGAGTGGTGCAGCTGGCCGACCCGTTGGCGCTGGCGGACGGCACACCCGGGCGTGTGGTGGATGCGGCCCAGCTGCAGGCGGCGATAGCCACCGCCCAGCCGGCCGGCGACTACATGCCCCTGGATCTGAGCTCCCTGCCGGCCCTGCCCTGAGTGACCCAGCTGATGACGCTCCAAGCAGGCGACCTGCTGGCGATCACCCGCCCCACGGGCCCCGAGGCCGGTACTTATCAATTGACGGGAGCAGCACTGGCGGAACTGCTGAACCCGCCGCCAGTGCTGGGAATCAGCGGTGTGGTTTGGTCAACTGTGCGCTCAGCGGCGGACAACAGCTGGCAGGCGATCTGCTGGTCGCCGGAGTTGCAGATCTACGTCTGCGTAGCGGGTAGCGGCACGGGCAACCGGGTGATGACCTCAGGCGATGGCATCCGCTGGAGCCCCCAACCATCAGCAGCCGATCAGAACTGGGTGGCGCTCTGCTGGGCCGCGGAGCTGGGGCTGTTTGTCGCCGTCAGCGACAGCGGCATTGGGAATCGGGTGATGACCTCAGCGGATGGGCGCAGCTGGACCCTGCGCCAGACGCCGGCCAATAACAACTGGACCGCGATCTGCTGGTCGCCCGAGCTGGGCCTGCTGGTGGCCGTGTCCAGCACCGGCACGGGCAACCGGGTGATGACCAGCCCGGATGGCCTCACCTGGAAAGCCGGCCCGGCTGCCGCGGATCAGGACTGGCGCTCGTTGTGCTGGGCACCGCAGCTGGACTTGTTCTTGGCGGTGAGCAGCACCGGCGGGAGCCAGCGGGTGATGACCTCAAGCGATGGCCGCAACTGGACGCTGCGGACAGCCGCCGCAGCCAACAGCTGGACGGCGATCTGCTGGGCAGCGGAGCTGGGTTTGCTGGTGGCGGTGAGCAGCAGCGGCCGGGGCAATCGGGTGATGACCTCCCTGGACGGGATCAGTTGGAGCAGCCGCAGCTCGGCGGCCGACAACGCCTGGACCTCCATCTGCTGGGCGCCGGAGCGGGAGCTGCTGGTGGCCGTCTCCAGCAGCGGCACTGGCAACAGGATCATGACAAGCGTCGATGGCTTCAACTGGACGGTGCGCAGCTCCCCGGCTGATCTGGGCTGGCGCTCGCTCTGCTGGTCGCCCCAGCGGCGACAGTTCGCGGCTGTGAGCAACAGCGGTGCTGGCAACCGGATGATGGTGAGCCCCTGACCGATGCCCGACCCCACAACACCTCTGCCGGCGATTGGAGCGCGCTGCTGGCGCGACCAGATCAGCCCAGAGACCGGCGCCACCGTGATCAACCTGGCGGCAGACAGCAGTGACGCCGATCCGATGGTGGAGCTGACCTACGTCGAGGGCGGCAGCGGCTGGTGGCCGCTTTCCACGCTGGTGTTTGAGCAGAGCTGAGTGAAGGGGCATCAGCCCCCGCCTGCGAGCTGCTGGCGCAGGGCCGCGATCGCCTTCTTCTGGGCCAGAAGAGTCGCCAGGCGCACCTCTCGGTGCGACACCGACATGACGCTGATCTCGAGCCGCTCGGCTGCGGCCCGCAGCGACAGGCCCTTCAGAAGCGTGAGCCTCAGGGCCGTGGCCTGGGCTGCCGGCAGCTGATCGACCAGCTGCTCCAGCGCCAGCTGCTGCTCGGCCTCGCTGGAAGCCAGCTCGGGCTCAGGGGAAGCCAGCTGATCGAGCAGGCCCGGCACTCCATCAGAGTTGATATCCAGCCCGAGGCCCCCGCAGGCGTTGGCCTTTGTAAATCAACCCACACATCACCCGCAGATTGTCCAGGGGGTAACGGTATGCGTTGTTACCGAAGACAACCGAGGGCATATGCGGTACGGCGCACGATGAACACGACTGTACTTAGGACAACCCAGGCAGCAAATCAAGCTATAATTTTGCGACAATTTGCCAACCGTTGAAGCCGTGCAGGTAAAATGCATATAGCAATAAAGCTGGTACCTGTTTTTCGGTTACCTCCAAAAGCCAATCTTCTGAAAATTAGAGCTCACAAAAGGTGTATTTATTCAATATATTACTTCATAGGCCAATGTCCGGATCTACTGCAGAGCAATCCTGGGCAGCATGCGCGCATCCATCGAAAGTTGAGAGGACAGCTAGTCGCTGCTCTCCAGTCGAGCCGCCTTCTCCAGCCAACAAATCATCATTTTTCGCAGGATTTTCCCTGCTCCCAGCAGGCTCCGAATAAAACCAAAACCAAATTCATGGAATGCACAGGGGAAACTCCCAAATCACTAGCAGAATCAAAATTATGAACACCAAGGCAAGTCAAAGAGTCAGCAACTTGATAATCAAAATTCACAACTCTTGGCTTGAGATCGCAATTCTGGCCGCATTAGCGGCGGCAATTGGAAGATCTATTTATTTTATTAATATTGGCTTTGATCCGCACCATGACTATTACGCACTAGCGCCTGGACTTTTTGCCAGCGAAGGGCTGCTTCCTCACAAAGACTTCTACACACACTACGGAGCTGTTGATGCTGCCATAAAGGGTCTGATGCTCGCTATATTTGGCAAAACACTTATAAGCCTCCGTGTGTCATTACTGCTTCTGAATTATTTGGGCTTAATATGTATAAGTTACTGCTGCGAACTGAAGCGCAGGGAAAGAATCTGGCTGCTTCTCCTTGTGCTGATATGGGCTTCTTTTGACTATACTTCGGCAAAAACTGGAATAACAAGCTTTGGACATTTTTTGGCTTGGTCTTCAGATGTAGCAATTTTTTTGATATGCATATTAACGGTTGTGACATATTGGAGTAACAAGCTTTTCGCTAATGCTCTTCGGAATATCAGAGCTAGTGAATCAAAACAAGAGGGAAGCTCCAAAACTCACACTCAAATGTTCAACAATTCATTAGCTCACAGGTGTAGCAACGCAAAGGATAATGCATCGTTCCCAGGTCGTCTTCCACGAATTACACTAGAGATTGCAAGCGGATTCCTGTTGGGCTGCATCTTTTTCACAAAGTTTACAATCGGTCTCTCAATGATCGCTGGAGTGGTAGCAAGCAAATTACTAATGGTTGGATTAACTTTAAAGAAGAAGATAAACCATGAAAAACATGGCATAGGATCAAATGACTGGGGCATTTTACACTATATAAATGAGTTTTTTGGCAAAGACAATGTGATCATGTTTTCGTCACTTGCATTTGGCATGATCTTATCCTTCACCATGCAAGTTAAGTTAATTGGCGGATTGGACTATCTCAATAATTATATAAATGATATCTTTCGATCTCAATTCCAATATTTTGCTGGAGGGCAGTCGATTGGATTGGTGAAAAGACTGTTTCCAGTCATTATTAATGATTACTCGGTTGCTGCCATTCTCATAACTATTCTGCTTTTTGCCAGTCTCACAAGACGTGTCAAGCTGCTTTTATGGGTGGCTATTGCTATATCTATGGTAGTTGGAAATAAGATTGGAGTGCTCGGATTAATCCGGGGGCAACTAGCAGAGCCCAATTATACAAGGTTGCTCTCATATTCTGTAGCCAGTATAGTTTTAATAGGCTGCATAAAAAAGTTTACAAATGCAAAGAGTTATGATTTAGAAAGTAATCCCAGTATAAGCTATATGTGTACAGTTCTGCCGATTGGGGTTTTCTCGCTCACTCAGTTTTATCCGTTATCAGATGGACTTCACGCGTGGTGGGCTGTAGGTACTGCTCTGCCAGCAGCAGCATATTTGATAAACGAAAGAAGCGAGCTTAAGAAACAGTTAAACAGGGAGCGGAATATTGCTATACTCGCTAGCGTCTGTCTTTGCTTTACGTTTGGGTCAATAGCTGTGAACGCAACCGTCATTCGCGGACTTCCAATTCATGCTGTATTGCAAAAAAACGGAAGCCTGCTTAAGAATGTTAGAAGTGTCGATGAGGAGACTTCCAATGTGGTACGACGAGCTTCCATTTTAACAACTTCTAATCCTAATCTGATTTTATTAGAATCTGGGCAAGGTTCTTTCTTGGACATTCTGGGCAGCCCTGGGTCACGCAGGGCTTATTCCGAATGCAAGATAAAGCCTCTATCCTCTATCCCTAAGGAACAGTATTCTGTGACCCTAAGCTGTTTGCAATCGCTACGGAATAAGGGTTGGGATGTCGCCATAACTGATTATGGCGGCAACAGATCTGGTGAGCCAAGGAATATTGGAAAAGTGCAGATAACCCAGTGGGCCTTTCTGGGTTATGCTGGTGAGCCTGAAATTATCAAAGAAGCGCCTCCTGGAATGTTTGCTCGCAAATCGGATGGTGATTTTGTTTATTGGAGCATGAACTGATGCAGATGTGTATCGCTAAGCGACCAATTTTTTACTTGAGTGCCGACAGTCGCGCTAAACTCCGATCAGCAACTATATGAAGGCGGTAATTCTAGCTGGAGGCCTTGGTACCCGCATCAGCGAAGAAACCCACCTCAAGCCAAAGCCGATGGTGGAGATCGGCGGCAAACCTATTCTTTGGCACATCCTCAAGATCTACAGCGCCCACGGCATTAATGAATTTGTGATCTGCTGCGGCTACAAGGGCTACCTGATCAAGGAATATTTTGCTAATTACTTCCTCCACATGAGCGATGTGACCTTTCACATGAAGCTCAATTCGATGGAGGTGCACCACAAGAAAGCCGAACCCTGGCAGGTCACCTTGGTGGATACCGGCGAAGCCACCATGACCGGCGGACGCCTGAAGCGGGTGCGGGAATACCTTGATGGCGGTAGCTTCTGTTTCACCTATGGCGATGGTGTAGCCGACGTGGATGTGACCACCCTGATCGCACACCACCGCAGCCATGGGCGATTGGCCACGGTGACGGCCGTGCAGCCGCCGGGGCGGTTTGGATCCCTGCAGATCGGTAGCGACGCTGCCGTGGAGGGCTTTCAGGAAAAACCCCAAGGTGATGGCATCTGGATCAACGGCGGCTTCTTTGTGCTGGAACCCGAGGTGATCGATCGCATCGAAGCTGATGCAACGATCTGGGAGCAGGAACCGCTGCGGGGCCTGGCCGCCGAGGGGCAGCTCACGGCCTACCACCACCACGGCTTCTGGCAGCCGATGGATACCCTGCGCGATCGCCACCACTTGGAGGAGCTCTGGGCCAGCGGCCGGGCCCCCTGGAAGCTGTGGTGATGCTGGATCCAGCGTTTTGGCGTGGCCGCCGGGTGCTGCTCACGGGTCATACGGGCTTCAAGGGCGCCTGGCTGCTGCTCTGGTTGCAGGAGCTCGGTGCCCAGGTGTGGTGCTATTCCCTGGAGGCAGAACCAGCGCCGAACCTGTTTCGCCAGCTGGCGGCAGAACGGCCAACTCAATCCCACGCCTGGCACCATCAGGTAGGCAACCTGGCTGATCTGGCCGAGCTCAATGCCCTGGTAGAGCTGTGCCAACCCGAGGTAGTGCTGCACCTGGCGGCCCAGCCCCTTGTGCGCCGCAGCTACCGCGACCCCTTAGGAACCTGGGCCACCAACGTGCAGGGCTCGCTGCACCTGCTGGAAGCGCTCAAGCCCCTCGAGCATCCCTGCGCCGTGGTGATGGTGACCACCGACAAGGTGTACGAAAACCGCGAGTGGCCCCACGGCTACCGCGAATGCGACCGGCTCGGCGGCCACGACCCCTACAGCGCCAGCAAGGCGGCTGCAGAGCTAGCTATCGCCAGTTGGCGTGCCAGTTTTTGTGGCACTGCTACCCACCAAACCCCCCATCTGCGTATTGCCACGGCCCGGGCCGGCAATGTGATCGGCGGTGGCGACTGGGCAGAAGATCGTATCGTGCCCGATGCCATGCGCGCTCTGGCCGCTGGGCAAACCATTGCGGTGCGTCGCCCAAAAGCCACACGCCCCTGGCAGCACGTGTTGGAGCCTCTGGGTGGCTATCTCTTACTGGCCGAACTTCTGGCAAAAGCAGGCCATGCCCACGCCAGCGCCTTCAACTTCGGCCCCAACCCGGAGGCCAACCGCAGCGTGCAGGAGCTTCTAGAGGAAGCGCTACGGCACTGGCCCGGCAGCTGGAGCGACCAGAGCGCCCCCCAGGCCCCACATGAAGCAGGCCTGCTGCAGCTGGAGATCAGCAAGGCCCGCCAGCAACTGGGCTGGCAGCCGCGCTGGGATTTTGCCACTACCGTGGTACGCACAGTGGATTGGTATCGCGCTGTGCAGGAGGGGGCCAGTCCCATGGAATGCTGCCTGGCCGATCTGGAGGCTTACACCCACAGCATGAAGGCAATGGAGTTCTCGCAAACATGACCAACCCCGCCGCCCTGCGCCAGGAGATCCTCCGCCTTACCCGCGAATACTCCCGCCAGGTTCACGGCGGATTCCGCCCCGCCGCCGACCCCGAGCGCAACCCCTGGCAGGAGGGCACCACCATCCCCTACGCCGGCCGCGTGTTCACGGAAGACGAAGTTGAAGCAGCTGTAAGCAGCACCCTCGACTTTTGGCTCACCCTGGGCAAGGAGGGCGAGGCCTTCCAGCAGGAACTGGCCGCCTTCCTGGGGGTGCGCCACAGCCTGCTGGTGAATTCCGGCTCCAGCGCCAACCTGATCGCCATTTCGGCGCTCACCTCACCCAAGCTGCCGGCAGCGCGGCGGATCAAGCCCGGCGATGAGGTGATCACCGTGGCGGCGGGCTTCCCCACCACAGTTGCGCCGATCGTGCAGGTGGGGGCGGTGCCGGTGTTCATCGACGCCGATCCGATCACGGGCAATGCCAGTTGCGAACAGCTGGAGGCGGCCTACAGCCCGGGCAAAACTAAGGCCGTGATGATGGCCCACGCCCTGGGCAACCCGTTCGATCTGGCCACCACCCTGGCCTTCTGCCGCAAATACAACCTGTGGCTGGTGGAAGACAACTGCGATGCCCTGGGCTGCAGCTACTCCATGCCCCGCGAGCTGGCAGAAAGCCTGAGCTTCAGCGAGCACAGCCCTGGCCACAATGAGGACCCCGATCGGGTGGTGCGCTGGACCGGCACCTGGGATGACCTGAGTACCCAGAGCTTCTACCCGCCCCATCACCTCACCATGGGCGAGGGCGGTGCGGTGAACATCGTGCGCGACCAGAAGCTCAAGGTGATCGCCGAAAGCTTTCGCGACTGGGGACGCGACTGCTGGTGCCCAAGTGGCATCGACAACACCTGCAACAAGCGCTTCGGCTGGCAGCTGGGCGAACTTCCCGCCGGCTATGACCACAAGTACACCTACAGCCACCTGGGCTACAACCTCAAACCGCTCGATCCCCAGGCGGCGATCGGCCGGGTGCAGCTGCGCCGCCTGCCGCAATTCATCGAGGCCCGCAAGCAGAACTGGGAGACGTTGCGCCGGGGTCTGGCGGCCCATGAAGACGTGCTCGAGTTCGCACTGCCGACCCATGCCACCGGCTGGGATCCCGACCGCGGGTTCTCCTGGGATGACACCGGCTGCCGCACGGACTGCTCCTGGTTCGGCTTCAAGATTGCCGTGAAGCCGACCGCCCCCTTCAGCCGCACCGAGCTGGCCCAGGAGCTGGACCATCATAAGATCGGCAACCGCATGCTCTTCGGCGGCAACCTGCTGCGCCAGCCTGCCTTCGTGCAGCTGCGCCAGGATCGGCCTGAGGCGCTGAGGGTTATGGGGGAGATGACGGGATCGGACGAGATCATGAACAGCACGCTTTTCCTGGGCACCTTTCCCGGCTTAACCCAGGCGATGCTGAACCAGGAAATCAAAGTGATTGCAGATTTCTTGCGAGTTCAAACGGAATCATGTTCTGTTGCAAGCTCAATGGGCTCAGGATTGCATTGATATGAACCTTATTCGATGACCTCTAGTATCTCAGAGAGCTCAATCACTCCATTTGATCCTGCCCGGATGCGCCGCACCGTGCTCGAGATGGCCTATGCCGGCTCCACCGTTCACATTGCTTGCGCCTTCTCGATTATCGAGTTGTTGACCGTCCTTTACCGACACCACCTTCGCTACCCCGGCAATGATCCGCGTGCTGAGGGGCGTGACTATCTGGTGTTGAGCAAGGGCCACGGCGTGATGGCCCAGTACGCCTGCATGCATGAACTGGGCTGGCTAGAGGATTCACACATCCAGAATTACTTCAAAGATGGCACTGATCTTAAGGGTTTGTCCGATTCGCGCGTTGTAGGGCTTGAGGTTACCTCTGGATCGCTGGGCCATGGATTTTCGGTGGGAGTTGGCATCGCCCTTGGGCTGAAGAGAAAGGGAACGGATCAGAAGGTGTACGCCATCGTTGGCGATGGTGAGCTGAACGAAGGCCCGATCTGGGAGGGCGCCTTAGTGGCGGCCCATCACGGGCTGAACAACCTGATGCTGATGGTCGATAAAAACGGCTTCCAGGCGATGGGCACGACCGACGATGTGCTCGCTTTGGGACATCTGAAAGCAAAGTTTTCCAGCTTTGGCTTTGAGGCCCTCGAGGTAGATGGCCATGATGAGTCTGCGATCGATGAAGCAATCCGCCAGCTTTGGGACATTAGCCCCACCAAACCCAAGGCCCTAATCGCTCGTACAGTCAAGGGAAAGGGGGTTTCATTTATGGAATCCATCAACCTCTGGCATTACACGCGTCTGGACCCACAGACCTTTGCTGCAGCACTCAGCGAGCTTGGATTTACTGGAGCATCGAAATGAGAGAAGCTTTTTCCAATGCGCTTGTGCGCCTGGCACTTGCCGACTCCAGGATTCTCTTGCTGACCGGCGATCATGGCTATTCATTGTTTGATGAATTTCGCAAAAGCTGCCCCGACCAATACATCAACGCCGGCATCGCCGAGCAGAATATGGTCGGCATGGCTGCCGGCCTAGCGCGCGTCGGCTTCCGGCCATTTGTTTATGGCCTTGCCGCCTTCGTCCCTATCCGCACTGTCGAGCAAATCAAGCTGGACATCGCCCATGACGAGCTTCCTGTTGTTCTTCTGGGGGACGGGGCGGGCTTTGTATATAGCCACCTTGGCACCAGTCATCAGTCGACCGAAGACATTGCCTGCACCAGGGCAATCCCTCAATTGCAAGTGTTATCTCCTGCCGATCGCTATGAGATGATCGCTTCGATGGACTACGCCTATGCAACGATCTGCCCTGTTTATCTCCGCATGGGCAAGGCGGATCTTGGCGATGTTCACAGGGGCCCGATCAACTCTCTACAGCCAGGGCGCCTGTTGAAGATCCGCGATGGGAGGTCCGATCGGCCTGGCCTGATCGCCACAGGATCGATGGTGCGAGCTGCTGTTGATATAGCTACGGACTTAGATCTTATGGTTTGGAGTGCGCCAATTTTGAAGCCGCTCGATGTAGATGATGTTTGTGCTGCAGCCTGTGCAACGCTTGGCCTAGTCACCCTTGAGGAGCATTCGGTGCTCGGCGGCCTTGGCGCTGCGGTAACCGAGATCACCAGCGAGCATCAGCCCACCAGAGTGCTTCGCATCGGCGTGCCTGACCGCTTTTCGGAACATTGCGGAACCCATGCTTATCTGCTGCGCGAGCATGGAATTGACACTGATAGCGTGCGCGAACGGGTCGGGGCCTATTGCCAATCGCTCGCTTCAAGTTCTATCGCTTTTGCGTAGAAATCAATGCAGGAGATCCCATCTTGTTTGATGCCGTTGGACATTGCTGAAGAGGACCTACAACGCTGCCACGATGTGCTCGGGATATCTTCATGGCGGGCGCTTACCGCTCAAAGCATTTTCATTGCTGGTGGCACCGGCTTCATCGGCAAATGGCTGCTGGCATCCCTGCTTGATGCCAACGAGAAGCTCAGCTTGGATTGCCGCATAACGGTTTTGAGCAGAGATCCAGGGGCTTTCCAACGT
>NZ_JAGQBY010000065.1:0-16171 GCF_024345875.1 Synechococcus sp. EJ6-Ellesmere | reverse complement strand
GGGTTCATAGTGATTGAATGGAGCTGCACAATCAGCTCCTGAGCAGTCATCCTCTGGCTGCACCTGTTCACCCTCCAGACAGGGTCACAGGACCTTCTGAGTTACACCACTCAAAGGGGCGCTACCCTGGCTGCCGTCCTCGCGGGGGAAGGGAGGCCGGATCCACTGCCTCAGGAAGATGGATCCAGACGCTGGGCTGGGCCGCTGCTGGTATAGCGCCGCCCACCAGTAGACACCGAGGCGGGCCCGGATCTTGAGCAGTTCCGGCAGGGGGAACCGCTCTGGGCACAGCGCCTCACCTGGCTGGCGCCAGTCGGGGATCAGGGTGCAGGTGTGAGGCAGCTGGGGCCGCTCGGCCGGGTCTTCTGCAATTGCCGGCAGATCCAGCACAGTCCACTGCTGGGGCGCCTCGCCCAGCTCCTGCTCATACAGCCAGCCGATCACGTCCTGGTGGTCCCAGCGGGTCAGCACCACCACCTGGGCTGAGAGATTCGGCTGGGTGCTGCCGTCTGGGCCCAGCACCGAGGCCGGCTCGGCGCGCGTCAACCACACCGAGCGCAGCCAGTCGATCAGTTTCTGCCGCAGCGCCGGAGATGCGGCATCGCCGGGGCCCTTGTAGGGGTCGTCGATGATCCCCAGGCTGTAACCCTTGCCGGTGAACGGCCCATCCACGCCGGCGGCGATGCAGCCGCCGCGCTGGCGGGTGAGCCAGTTGCCCACCGCTGCCGAATCGCGGGCCAGCAGATGGCCGGTCCCCCGGTAGAAGTGACGCGCCTCTCGGGAGTTGGCATAGGCCAGCTCCGCCGAATAGGAGGCGATCGCCGCGAACAGGTGCGGGTAGCGCTGCAGGAAGTAGGCCGGGAACAGCTTGGAAACCAGGAGACTTTTCCCAAGCCGTGGCGGACAGGTGACGATCAGCCGGCTCAGCTGGCCATCGGCCACCTGCTGGAGCAGGTCGATCAGCACCTCGGCCCAGCGGTGGAAGCCGTAGCGGGGGTAGGCCTCAGCGATGAAGCTGCGCAGGCTCTGGGGGTCGGATGGCTCGGCTGTGGTGGTTGTGGGGAGGTGCAGCAGGCCGCCGTCGCCCCAGGGGTCGAGCTCCGGCAGCAGCAATCCGCCTTCGGTGAGGGCGGCCGGCTGGAGCACCGCTGCTGGCATCGCGGTGGTGGTGGTGCTCGCCGTCATGCCCGCGGCTCCGGCGGCTTGATCGGCGCCCGCAGCAGCCCGCCGATCTCGGCAATCACCCGGAAGGCACCGACCGCCGCGTTGAACTGCTCGGCGTCCATCGCCCGCCTGGCGCATTCATTGAGGGCAAAGATCTGCTCGGCCTGGTGGCGACGACGGTCGGAGATCAGCTCCTCCACCATCCGCTGCCGGGCCAGGGCCAGGTAACGGCTCACCGTTTTGATGTTGGTGATTCCCCAGTTCTGGGCAGCTTTTTCCCTGATTACGGCCAGCGGCAGCCGCTGCGCGACCCACAGCTGTACCTCCGCGATGCGGGTCTCCACCTCCATGTGGGTAGCGCGGGGCTTGTGGGTTTTGCTGCGGCGGCCCCGCGGTGGATTGCCCTTGCCCACCGGCCTGCTGGGGTCGGCGGCCGGCCAGATCGGGTTGCCGTCGTCGTCCTGCTGGGGTGGGGCCTCGCGCAGCTCCTCCAGCGACTCGGCGCCTGCGTCTGAGCAAGCGCCCGCTGTCGGTGGCTGCTCGGGGCTCATGCTCCACCTCCGCTATGCAGGATCCAGCTCACGTAGGCCGCCCACTGCTGGGGGGTGAGCACCACCCGCCAGGTGCCGCCACGGAACCGCACCAAGGTCGCTGCGAACGGCACGCCGGCATGCACGGCCTGCAGCGCAGCCTCGTCTGGCTTGGTGCGGGCCGCGGCGGCGGTGTTGGCCCAGCTGGCCACCTGAATGACATGGCCAGGCACACCATCGAGATCGCCGGTGTCACCGCCGGCGCTGGTGGTCCGCCCTGCTCCCAGGCGGCGGCGCACCGTCATCCCCAGCAGGTCGCTCAGCAGCAGTGCCGCCTCCCGTTCCGCCGCATCCCCCTTGCGCTTCTGGGGATTGGCCATCGCTCAGCTCCGGCCCGGCTTGATCGTCCAGAACGCCTTGCCATGCTTCTGCGTAGCGGTCCCACTGGCGACCGCCAACCGCTGCGCCTGCTTCAGGGCCTGCTCCTGCTGTCGCAGATGCTCGGGGTAGACGTAGCTGATCCGCCCAGCCGACCAGCAGAAGTTGCAGTCGTTGTGGGCGAAGTTCGCATCCAGCTCACCGGCCTCCAGGGCGCCGCTGAGCTGCTCCAGCAGCGGTGTCAGCGCGGCCTCGATCGCCTTCTGCTCCGCCTTGAGGGCGGTGATGCGATCCAGCAGCACATCGAGTTCGGCGCCGCCATCGGGATCAGGAGGGATGGAGCTGGCGGCCATCGGCGAGGAGAAGCGAGGCGTCGTGCGGCGCAGGTTGCAGCGCGCCTGCCTTGCAGGATAGCGGCTCGATAGTCCGAACACGGCGATTCGGATAGTGGATCACCAGGGCCGCATGCGGCTCACGTAGGCAGCCCATGCCGCTGCCCAGGCCGCCAGGCATTCCTCGCGGGAATACAGCGGCGAGAAGCGGGTCTCCCCTGGCCGGGCCCAGATCGTCTGGCCGGCGTCGTAGTGCACGCCCCAGGTCGCTTCCAGTGCCATGTAGCCGCCCAGTTGGGCGCGGGTGCAGTAGCTGCTGGAGTGCCGACCCGACAGGGTCTTCAGGTCGGCCAGCACCCGCAGACCGCTGCTGCGGTGCACATAGCCAGTGTCGTAGGTGCCGGCCAGGTTGCGGATCAGGCAGCAGGTGGGCCGCTCCGAGGCGATCACCGTCACCTGCTGCCAGTGGGGGTGAACCAGCAATGGTTCGATCCAGGACCGGTAGTGCGAGGCCCGCAGCTCCTCAAGCAACAGGGCCGCCTGCTCCCGGTTTCGGGGCTGCGGATGGAAGCGTGCCTTGAGCAGGGCCTCCAGCGCCAGGTGCACGGTGTGGCCGCGGGGCTCCCAGACGTGGCGGGTGGCCTCGATGCGGGCCATCGCCCAGTCGCTCTTGGCTGAGCCGACCACACCGGTGACGGAGACCGGGAACAGATGCTCCCCCAGCCAGTAGCGGTGCTCCGGATCCGTGCGCCGCAAGCCTGGGATCGGCGCCAACCAGCCCGTGGATTCACTCAGGCGCTCTGAGCAGGAGGCCGTGGTGGAGAGCGCCATCACCAGAACCTCACGTGAAACACCAAATTGGTTGGATTCTTTGGATCCCGTTGCAACGCAGGGGATCTGGGCAGAAGATCGGACGTGGGATTCTTTGGCTGCTTTGGATTCTTTGGTGCCCAGGAGCTTTCGGCCCCAGGGAAGGGGATGCCGCAAAGAATCCCAAGAATCCAGATCGGATCCATCCCCCTTGGGCGCCAAAGTGCCTGCGCTGGAGGCGGGTCCAAAGAAGCCCAAGAATCCAGCTCCCGTTCCAGCGGGCGTGGGTCAGTGGCCCGTGAGCGGCGGCGGACATGGAGTGGCCAGCAAAGAATCCAAAGGATCCCGAAAGCGTCCGCTCACCCGGGACCGTCAGATGGTCTGCGCTGGAGGGGGATCCAAAGAATCGCAAGAATCAACCTCTACAGATTGAACTCACGGGCCAGCCATTCCGCCCCGGCATCACTGAGCCCGTAGCGCAGGTAGTAGCTCTGGCCGCTTGTGCCCACACGGGTGGACATCACCAGGCCATCCAGGCTCCCAAGGAATCGGCCCAGGGCCTTGTAGGTGGTCAGGGCTTCTCCCTCCAGGTCTCGCTTGAGCCGTGCCTCTGCCGGCGCCACGCCGATCGCCTGCAGCAGCTCCAGCAGACCGATGCCAGCCAGACCGCTGGCATGGAGGGCCTGGAGGTAACGCAAGGCCTCCTGCTGCTTCTCATTGGCCTTGCGCAGCCTCTGGCCGGCGCGATCGAGATCGCTCTCCTGCTCCTGCTGCTCCTGCAGGTCGTCGTAGGTGCCGAGCCGCGCGAAGGTTCCGGTGTTGCCGTCAATCGCCACCACCAGATCCGCCGGCGGGCCGGAGCGGGCCTCGCGCACCAGGCGTCGCTGCGGCGAGTCCTTGATCAGCCGATTGCCCTTGGCCAGGTAGTGCAGGGTGAAGATCGTGTTGGCCGCCCCGGCGATGGCGTTGTGGCCCGAGAGGGCCTCGGTACCGGTGGTGTCGTTGGCCTTGTTGCAGTGGTGGATCAGCAGCAGCGTGCCGCCGGCATCGGTGATCTGGTGCTTGAGGTCATAGATCAGTGAGCCCATCTCAGGGTCGTTCTCCCCGAAGCAGCAGCTCCGGGTGATCGAGCGCAGCGAGTCGAGGATCACCACCGCGCCCGGGTGTGCGGCCAGGCAGGCCAACAGGGCATCGAGGTTGGCCTCGGTGGCGCGGAAGCGGCGCGACCAAAGCAGCAAAGGGTGATCCCAGATCCCTAGCTGCTGCAGCATCTGGGCGGTGTCGCCGTCGCCCTGGTCATCGGTCACCAGGATCACTGGCCGTGGTTCCTCCGGGGCGCCGAAACCGAGAAAGTCCTCGGCGCAGAGCAGGCAGCGGGCGAGGGCATGCACCAGCCGCGTCTTGCCCACCTTGGCCCGGCCGCCCACGATCGAGAGATCGCGGCGCGGGATGCAGCCCGGGATCTCCCACTCCACCACCGGTTGCGGCATCGCCAGACGAGCGGCCTGATTGAGGCCGCGGAAGCGGTTGCCGTTGCGCAGGTCGTGGGCCTCGAGGATCAGCTGGCTGATCTCCTGCAGCCGCAGGGCTGTTTTGAGTTCGAGGGCTGCGTGGGCCTCGCGCACGCGGGCCGAGCGGCGCAGGCTGTTGCGCTCGCGGCCCACCAGGGATCGAATGCAGTGCTCAAGGGCATTGAGGCGGCGGTTGATCGGCAGGTGCACCTTCCCCCAGCGCACCCGGGTGTCGGGCCTGGGCGAGAAGCGCTGCGGGCCTGCGCCAGCCCCAGATCCCTTGGTGCCCTTGGCATTGCTGCTGCTGGAGCGGTCGCCGCTCTTGCCACCGGGATGGCGCCCGCCGGTGTCGCCCTGGTTTCGGCGGCTGCCTGCAGCCTGCGCCCCGGGAGGCCTGGGGGTGTGGGCCGCGGCTCCGGCGGCAGCCAGCCGTGCTGACGCGCGTGAAACCAGAAGGTGGCCGCACCGATCTGCTCGCCGCCGGAGCTGGCCACCTGGCGGATGTCCCAGCCGCAGCTGGCCGAAGGACTGTGGGCCTCCATCAGGGCGATCGCCAGCTCGCGGTCATGGCCGGCCTGCTCACAGGCCTGGATCAGGCCCCAGAGGAGGTTGCGGTAGTCAGCGTAGGTGTTGCTGCCGGCCACCCGGCGGGGGATGGCGGCCATGGCGGTGCGGATCTGATCGAGCGGTCTGGGCGGCCCGAAGTCCTCGTCGTCGAGATCAGGCAACGGGATGCCAGTGCCTGGGTCCTCGTTGGGTTGCTCCAGGGGGATCGCGTGCTGCGGCGTAGTGCCTGCCACGGGTTCAGCGAACTCATCGGGCAGCAGCGCCAGGGCGATGTCCTCCGGGGCGTAGCGCTGGCCGCTCACGTGCACCAGCTCCACCAGAGCGGTGGGCTCACCGGAGGCATCCACGTACCAGCAGCCCGGCAGCCGCATCACCCGCGAGGCGTCCTTGCAGTGGGGATCGCCGCCGGCATAGGCGATCAGCTCCGCCTGCAACGGTGCCCACTCCTGCGGCGGGATTGGGCGGTGCAGCAGCCAGTAGCAGTGGGCCGACTTGCCGCCGCTGAGCACGATCAGCGAGGGCTCCGGCAGGCCCAGCTGCCTCCAGGCGATCAGCTGCCAGTCGATCGGCCGGTCGTCCCACTCCACGAAGAAAGCCCGGCAGGCCGTGATCTCGCTCTTGCGGTCACCGCCGTCGTTGATCACCAGGTAGATGCCGCGGCCTTCCCTCTGCCACTGGTCCGCCACCGTCAGGTCAAAGGAGCCTTTGCGGGCGCCGATTTCCCCCTTGGCCGGGTTGGCGCGGTGGGGGAAAGCGCGCAGCCGCGCGCTGGCAGGGTCCTTGCCCAGCATGGAGAGGAACTGCTGGGCGGCGGCGCGGTCGATGCGGCAGGCCTGTTTGGGACTGGTGGCCGCTTCAGCGCTGGCCATGTTGCCCCTGACGCTTACGGGGGCTGCTGGCGAGCTGGTCGCGTTCCATGGCCTCGGCCACGATCAGGCGGATCACGGAGGAACGCGACAGCAGACCCCCGCGGGTGCGCCGATCCAGCCAGGCCTGCTGCTCGGGGGTGAACTGCACCGAGAGCGGGGTCATCAGCGGAGCCATGGGGGACTTCGATGGACCGAACCAGACTATCGGCACCGACTCAGGCTCGCTAGGCTGAACAAGCGAGCTGAATGGCGATGGACGCTGGAGCAGCGGCGCAGAAAGCGCTGACCAAGGTCGAGAAGCTGGTGGCGATGAGCGCTTCGCCCCACCTGGAGGAGGCGCGCACCAGCGCCTTCCTGGCCTGTCGCCTGATTCGCGAGCACGGGCTGCAGGTCTGCGCGCACCGTCCCTCTGCTGCGTCCGCGCCTGGGGTGCCCACACCAGGGGTGCCCCACAGGCAGCCCCAAGCTGACCCCAATGGATTTCGGCGCATCCGCGTCCGCCATCCCGGCCATTGCCGCTGTTGCGGCAACCCGATCGCGCCGGGGGAGTGGGCGCTGTGGTGCCGTGGCAATGGCTTGCGTCACCCGCTCTGCGCCAACTGAGCCGTTGTTGCGCCGCCGAGCTCCAGCAGGCCTTGCTGGCGCTGCTGGCGGGGGAGGCCTTCCTGGCGGACAGGCCCTGGCACGAGATCTGGTGGGGGCGAATGCGACTCGATCTGGCCAGCGGCTGGCAGCTGGAGATCGCGATCGAACGAGACCAGCTCGGGGCGCTGCTGTGGGCCCGCGCCGCTGATGGCCGCAACTGGGAGTTCGGCTGTCAGCGCGACGACTGGACCCTGGGGCCGGACAGCCGAATCGTGGGGCCGGTGACGCTGCTGCAGCCGGCGCAGCGCCAACAACTGGAGCGGCGGCTGCGGGAGGCCATCTGCTGGCCAGCGCCGCTGTTCCCGCCTGATCAAGCCGTTTTCTGTGGCCTGGTGGAGCCTGAGGTTCGACGCGGCAAGGGCCGGCACTGGCGGCAGCGGGGCAGGGCCATTGGGTACTGGCATCAGGGCGTTGCAGATTCCAATCGGCAGCAGAAGCCTTAGCCTTTCGCTAATGGCCAGAACCAAGTCCTGATGTCCCCTGAGTACCGGTACATCGAGGCCAAACAGCTCGAAGCCGGTCAGCAGTTCGGCCGGATGCTGAGGCGCTGGCGTGAGCTGAACAACTGGACCCAGTACACGGCCTACAAGTGGGCCAAGGAGGCCGGCTTTGAAGTGATGGCCCCCAGCACCCTGAGCGTGTTCGAGAACGGCAAGGCCCCCAAGCCACGCCCGGAGAGCTTCTTTGCCTTAGCGGAGGTGAACCGGCGTCTGGCCGCCAGGGATTTCAGTGGCGTGCGCACCCGCGCGTTGAAAGATCTGATCAGCCAGGCCAAGCCTCTGGTGGATGACGAGGGACGGGTGTGGGGGCCGGCGGAGTTCTGGAGCTGCCACCTGGGACTGCTGCCGGTGCCGACCACCTACCAGGCGCCTGCGGTGCCGGACCAGCCGGACGTCGATGCCGCAGAAGCGGCGAAGCTGAGCGAGCAGTGGCGCGGCCAGCTGGCGCAGACCGCCAAGCAACACGGCATCGGCGTGATGGAGGCCCTGAGTTCCGCAGCCAAGGCGGCGCCAGCCAAGCAGCGGCAGGCCTTTCAGGCGATGCTGGCCGGCTTTGAGCCGTACTCCGCCGAGCAGCTGCAGGGCATGTGGGACGGAGAGGCGTGGCTGCCGCAGCGCTGGCTGGAGGAATGGTCCACCAAGACGGGCGCCAGCTGAGGCAAGCACGATCAGTCTCGAAGCAGGCTCGGAGTACGCCATGCCTTGCGTTGCACAAGATACAGATTCGGATTAGCGAGCCGCTAATATCCGAGGCAAGCGGGCGCCGGTCCCGCAGTGCCTTCGATGACCACCACCCCCTGCGGGCGGATGGAGCCGACGCCAGGTCCCACCGCCGCCTTTGATCTCAACCAGGCCCTGTTGCAGAGCCGCGAGCAGGCCCGCGCCCAGTGGGCCGAGGGTCTGGCCCAGTTCCAGTCCCAGATGGCCGCCATCGCCGAAACCTCCATGCAGGAGGTCGTTCAGGCGGCGGCGCCGGCCTTTGCCCTGGGCTTCTCGTTCAGCGCCCAGAAGCTGATCAACGAGGAGCACGAAGTGCTGCGGGTGACCCTGCGGCACCGCGGCGGCGCCGAGAAGTTCAGCGAAGCCCAGGCACCGCAGGAGGGCAGTGCGGCCTGGCATGCGCTCACCGCCTCCCTGCTGGCGGGCCTGCTGGGCATTCCTGTGGGCATTCCTCCTCGGACTATCGAGCCGACACAGGCGCAGCCGTTGATGGCGGACGCCGCGGGCGCCGGCAGTGCAGCCGCCTCCCCCGCTGCGAACGACCCTGAAGCCGCAGACGACGAGTGGGACACCGGCGCTCCGGATGGCCCCGAAGCCAGCGACTCCGGCCTGGAGCCCCTGACGGACGAGGAGATCGCCACCCTGCACAAGTTCCTCGGGGCGATGCCTCAGGAGGCGCGCAAGCGGTTCACGATCGAGTTCCGCCACCACTTCCAGGTGCCCAGGGAGGTGCGCACGATCAAGGACCGCATCACCCAGCGGCGCCACAAGGACTTCATCGACGTGTTTGAGCGCGAGCTGGCGGGGGGAACGCCATGAGCATCTGCCGCCGCGCCTACGCCAGGCCCCAGCCGCGGGCGCAGCACGGCCGCCACTACCTGTGCGTCTGCGTTCACAGCGATGTCTACCGCCAGGTGCGGCAGCTGTCGGTCGAGCACCAGCTGTCTCTCTCCGGAGCCGCCCATCACCTGCTGCGGCTGGGCGCCGGCCTGGAGCCCCTGCTGCCCCTGTCTTCTTCCCCCTCCACCCTGACCAGCAAGTCACATGGCGATTGAACTCAACGACGGCAGCCGCATCGCGGCGCCGGTGATCCGTCAGCAGCGCCTCGGTGAGGTGGCTTACCTGGCGATCGTGCGGCCCGAGCAGCGCGACCGATTGCGCAAGAACCTCACCAGCGGCGCGATGGAGCCGATCCCCAACGGCACCGACCGCCAGGGTCGGCCCAAGGTGAAGCAGGAGATGGTGGTGCATGCGATCGCCATGCCGGGCACGACGATGGAGGCCCGCATCGGCGATGAGGGCGGCGTTCCAGCACCGGGAGACCGGGTGCGCTTGATCCTCAAGGCCAAGGGTTTCGGCGAGTGGATCGAGGCAAGGCGCCAGCACCGCCGCGGCCGGCTGAATGTGGGAGTTGTGCTGGTGCTGGAGACCCGCTGGGCGCAGCAGTACGACCAGGACGGCAACCCCAAGGGCCCCAAGATCGAAGACCAGGCCGCGGCCGATGCAGTCCCCCGCAACGTTACGATCGGCTTCTACGGCCCGCTGAGCATCCGGGAGGGGAGTGCCCCAGCCTGGATCGAGGCAGCGGAGCAGGCCTACCGCTCCGATGAAGCCGCTGCCGGCCAGCAGCAGCGGATCCCGCTGGCGGATGGGGAGGACTACGGCGATGAGTTCGCCGATGAGGAGGTGCCCTTCTGATGGCCCACCCCCAACACCCCGGCCGCACGCCGCGGCCGATGGGCCAGCCACAGCTGCCGGCCTTCTGCCGCACGCGCCGGCCGATCACCACCACCGTGCGGCTGAGCAGCCTGCGGCAGCTGCAGTGGCTGCTGTGGCTGGTGCTGGCCCTGCAGCTGAGCACGGTGCTGCTGGTCCTGGCGGGTCCGGTGCCGGCACCACTGGCCGCGGCCCCTGGGGGATTCACCCCTGCAGTATTCGCGTCGCGGCATGGCGCCCCTGTCCTCTCACCTTCCCAGCCATGAGCAACACGTCCGCTCTGGTGCCCTACGTGTTCGATGGGCACTGCATCCGGGTGAGCGCCGATCAGGAGGGCGAGGCCTGGTTTGTCGTCGCCGATGCCTGCGCCGCGCTGTCGGAAAGCCCGATGGTCTGGGCCGTAGCGATCCAGCGCGACGGGGAGCACTGCCTCCATTCAGAAGAGGGGCCCGGCGCCGGTGGCTTCACCCTGGCGATGATCAACGAGGCCGCCCTGCTGCGCAGGCTGCTTGACAGCGACAACCCCAGCGCGCCGCGGATGCGGCGCTGGCTCACCCATGAGCTGCTGCCCGCAATCCAGCGCAGCCAGCAGCGCATAGCGCCACAAGGAGCTAGGTCCATCGACGCGATCCGCAGGCAGACCGCAGCAGAGGTGCTGCGCGGGGCAGACGAGATCATCCACCTCACCGGCGTCTCCCATGCCGAGGCCCTGCTCAGCGCCCTGGAGGAGATCCAGGCCAACAGCTGTCCTGCCGGCGCTGAGGTGCAGCAACGCTTCTCGCACCGCGCAGGGGTGGCCTGGCTGACGGCCGATCAGCTGGCAGAGCGGCTCGATCGCACGCTCCTCAGCACCAACCAACGGCTGGCTGCCGCGGGCCTACAGCAGCGAAACGAGGACGACGACTGGCAGCTCACAGAAGCAGGTCGCGACTGGGGCGTCGCCCTGCCGCTCTGCAGTCGGAGAGAGCGCCGCCAGCAGATCCTCTGGGATCCGGCAGTGATGGCGTTGCTGCACCAGACCAACTGAAAGGCACCAAACCAATCCAAAACACGCACCTGAGGCCCAGACCATCAGCCATGACATCCGCAACTGATCGACTGCTGCGGCTCCCGGAGGTGATCCACCGGGTCGGCCTTTCACGCACCACCATCTACAGCCTGATCGCCACTGGCGAGTTCCCCAGGCAGATCGTGATTGGCCCGCGGGCGGTGGCCTGGTCCCAGCAGGAGCTGGAGGCCTGGATCACCTCGAAGCGTCAGGCTGCCTGCAGCGCTGATGGTTGACCAGCCATCTCTGCGCTCAGCTCTGAGACCGGCGCCAGAGCGGCAACGACGGCCACCTGATCGAGCAGATCAGCCCAGCGCTGCAGCATGTCGGAGCGCTCCTCGAGGTATTCGGCCCAGTCGTAGGCGCGGCTGACGCTGTTGCCATCGGCATGGGCCAGCTGCTTTTCGGTGACCACCCTGGGGATCTTGAGCTGCTCGATGCAGTTCGTCTGCCCAAACCCCCTGAAACCATGGGGTGTCTGCCGCCCCTGGAAGCCCATGCGCCGCAGCAGCATCGAGAGGCAGCCATTGCTCATCACCCGCAGTTCTCCATTGCCGCGGTGGTTGGGGGTGTGAAAGACCAGATCGGTGTGGCCAGTGATCGGCCGCTGCAGGTCAAACAACAGCCGCGCCTGCGATGAGAGCGGCACGATGTGGCGAACGCGGGTCTTCATGCGTTCAGCGGGAATGATCCACTGACGACCCTCGATATCAACTTCGCTCCAACGGGCTTCCCTGAGTTCACTGGGTCGCACCAGGGTGAGCATCATCAGGCGCAGGGCGATGATGCTGCTGCGCTCAGCCAGCCGCTGCCGCTCAAAGCGATCGATCACTTCCAGCAGCTCGGGAAGCTCCACCCAGCTGATGCGGTGGTAGTGGGTGACGCGGGTGGCAGCGATCACCTTGCGAGCTTTGACGGCAGGATTGTCCTGCCGAAGTTCGAGGTCAACGGCGTGCTCAATCACGCGACGGGTGACGTCGTTGCAGCGACGGGCCTGTTCATGGGCACCCCTGGCGAGGATGGGTGCGAGCAGCCGGGTTTCAATGTCGCTGCGGGTGATCACCTCGATATCCAGTTGACCCAGTGCCGGGATCAAGAAGTGATCAAGTTTCTCCCGCATATCCCTGCAGTAGCGGGGGCTCCAGCTGGCGCTGTGGTGCTCAAACCAGACCTGGGCGATCTGGGTGAACGGTCGGCGACTGATCTGCACCTGCTTGCGCTGCTGACCCGGGGCCTGGGTGCGTGGGTCGATGCCGGTTTTGATCCAGGTGTTCAGCTCCAGGGCCTGCTTGCGGGCATCGGCAAGCCGCATGGCCGGGTAGGCGCCGATGGTGAAGGTGCGGCGTGCTCCCTGCCAGCGGTAGTCCTTGCGCCAGGTCTTGGAGCCTGAGCGCGCCACCCAGAGGTAGAGGCCGTCACGGTCGTGGTGCTTGGTTCCCGGGCGTTCCGGGTCGGGCCGCAGGGCCTGGATCGCCTTGTCACTGAGCATGGCGGACAGCGCCGGAACGCTGGCGCGGGAGGGGATGTCGAAGGTTCGGCAAGCCAGGTGACGGTATAGACCCGGACCCGGCTGGCTATACCGTCAAAAATACCGTCATCCGCAGCGGCTGTAGCGGGCTCTCAGCGGATCTGCCCGGACGACCCCAAAGGGCAGTTCGACTGCCCCGCAACGGTTTCAGGATTTTCGCGGATCCCTTCGGATCCTGTAAAAACGGAGAGGGTGGGATTCGAACCCACGGAAGGTTTCCCTTCAAACGATTTCGAGTCGTTCGCTTTCGACCACTCAGCCACCTCTCCAGGACCAAACTCCCGTGCCCGCAGACACCGGTGGATCAGCCGGGGCCACTCTACGGATTCATCTGCACGGGGCCATCAGCCGGCGGCTCCCTGCAGCGAGCCATTCGCCCCGCTGGCGCTCCAACCCTGGGGCAAACCGGGGGCTGCGCCGCTGAGCCACACCCGCCGGGGAGCAGCCGCACTGAGCTGCTGCTGTTGGCGGCGGCTGGGGCGGAAGCCCAGCCACACCCCCGCCACCGGTTCGCCGCCGGCGGAGCCTTGATGACTCCAGGCCTCGAACGACTGGGGGTCGGGCAGGAGCCACCAGCGATGGCGGCCGATGCCGAGGGCCAGGGCCTGGCTGTCGCCGCTGAGGGGAGCGAGGCTGAGGCCGGGGCTCTCCAGCCGTTGTCCTGGCTGCAGGCTGCTCTGGCCGTCGCTGCTGGAGACCAGCAGGGAGGTCTGGGCGCTCCAGCAGGCCGGATCGTCCGGGGCGACCGGATCGAGCAGGGTGATCCAGTCGTAGCGCTCCAGGCCCAGGCCGCCCGCGAGCTTGCGGGCATCGGAGCAGCTGAGGCCATCGGCCTGGCCACTGACCAGGGCGCCGCGGCCCCGGTGGCGGGCCACGAGCAGATCGCCGCTCCAGCGATGCACCAGCAGCAGCGCATCGCCGCCGAGCAGGGCCAGGTGCAACACCAGCACGAGCGCCAGCCCGGCCGCGCCCAGCCGCCTCGGCCAGGCCCCCGCGCCCGGCAACAACCAGGGCAGCAGGGAGAGACCGAACAGCAGCACCAGCACCGGCAGGGGACGACCCAGCTGCCATTGGGCCATCGGCAGGGCCGCGATGGCGCGGGTGATGGCCAGCAGCAGGCCGCTCAGGGGCAGCAGCGGCCAGGCCAGCAGTGGCACCAGGGGCGGAAGCAGCACCGCCGAGAGGGCCATCGCCATCGCGCCGAGGGTGAGCGGGCTGAGCAGGGGCGCCACCAGCAGGTTGGCCGGCACGGCGTACAACGGCACGATGCCGAAGTGGTGCAACTGCAGCGGCAGGGTCCAGAGCGAGGCGGCCACGGGAACCGCCAGCCCCGCCGCCGCCCAGGCCGGCAGGCGCCCCGCCAGGGCCGTCTCCAGGGGGCGGGCGGTGAGGATCAGCCCGGCCGTGGCTGCCACCGAGAGCTGGAAGCCCACGTCCTGCAGCCACCAGGGCTGCACCAGCAGCATCAGCAGCACGCTCAGCAGCAGCACCCCCAGCGGCCGGCTGCGGCCGCCGCTCTCCAGCACCGCAAAGGCCACGCCACCCATGAGCACCGCTCGCACCACCGAGGGCTGGGGGCCCGCCAGCAGCAGGAACAGCAGCATCGCCCCCAGGGCCAGGGCGCAGCGGGGGAGCCTCGGCAGCCGCCGCCCGAGGGCCATCACGGCGCCGAGCAGCACCGAGAGGTGGAAACCGGAGGCGGCCAGGGCATGGGAGAGGCCAGCGGCGCGGAAGCTGGAGCCCACATCCGCCGGCAGAGGCACCACGGCGCTGCCGAGCACGAGGGCCGCCAGAATTCCGCCCCGGCGCTCGCCGCCCTGCTTGATCAGAGTGACGGCCATGCGGCGGCGCAGGTCGGCGATCGGGCTGGCTGGGCGCGCCAGCACCTTCAGATCCGTGCTGGCCCCCAGGCGCAGCTGGCTCCAGATGCCGCGGCGGGCCAGGCGCTCCGCCGGACCACTCAGCAGCGGATGGGGCCCTGAGGCCGGCCGCCGCAGGGTTCCATGGGCCTCCACCAGCCAGCCCTGGCGCAGGGGCGGGCAGGGCTCGAGCAGCAGTTCAGTGCGGCCACCGGCGGTGCGCAGGGGCACCGAGCAGCCACCCGAATCGCCGCGCTGGCGGGGATCGCTGCTGAGCTCACCGCGCAGCACCAGCGCACGGCCACCCTGGCCCTGCAGCCGTTGCACCGGATCCTGCGGGCCAGGCTGGGGCTGACGCCAGAGCGCCCAGAGCAACAGCGACGGGTCGATCACCAGCAGGGCCAGCGCCGGCAGCGGCCGTGCCCCCAGCCGCCGCGCCCGCCAATGGCCGGCAGCGCCCAGCAGGAGCAGCAGGGCCAGCCGGGGGGCCGCGGCCAGGGGCACGGTGCCCAGAGCCAGCCCCGCCAGGGCCAACGACACCACCAGAAAGGGCATGGGACCACCACCAGCCCCGCAAGGGTTCCCCGCTCAGGCGCCCCTGGTCGTCAGCCGGGCAGGCTGAGCATCAGTTCACAGAGCTGGGGACTGGGCAACTCCTGACCCAGCAGCGGAGCCACCAGGGCCGCCAGCGGCCGCAACCGGCAGGGCCAGATTGCCCGCTCCGTCAGCCGTCCCGCCTGGAAGCTGCCGGCGATCAGCACCACCGCCAGCAGGCTGCGTTTCACCTGAGGGGCGCCGCCAGCAGGGGAAAGCCCAGGTCGCGGCGCTCCTGCAGCCAGGCCTCGGCCACCTGGCGCGCCAGGTGGCGGATGCGGCCGATGGTGGCGGTGCGCTCGGTCACCGAGATCACGCCGCGGGCCTCCAGCAGGTTGAAGGTGTGGCTGCACTTGAGCACGTAATCGAGGGCCGGAGCGGGCAGGCCCGCCGCCACCAGATCGGTGGCCTCCGCCTCATAGAGGGCGAACAACTGCTGCAGGCGTTCGGGGTTGGAGGCTTCGAAGTTGTAGGTGCACTGACCCTTCTCCGAGGCCAGCCAGATATCGCCGTAGCTGCGCTGGCCGTTCCAGCTCAGGTCCCAGATGCTCTCCACATCCTGGAGATACATGGCCAGGCGCTCGAGGCCGTAGGTGATCTCGATCGACACAGGCCGGCAGTCGAGGCCGCCGCACTGCTGGAAGTAGGTGAACTGGGTGACCTCCATGCCATCGAGCCACACCTCCCAGCCCACGCCCCAGGCACCGAGGGTGGGCGACTCCCAGTTGTCCTCCACGAAGCGGATGTCGTGGTCGCGCTGGCGGATGCCGAGGGCTTCGAGCGAGGCCAGGTAGGTCTCCTGAATGCCGTCCGGAGAGGGCTTGATCAGCACCTGGTACTGGAAATAGTGCTGGGCGCGGTTGGGGTTGTCGCCGTAACGGCCGTCGGTGGGGCGGCGACAGGGTTCGGGGTAGGCCACGGCCCAGGGCTCGGGGCCGATCGCCCGCAGCACCGTGTGGGGACTCATCGTGCCGGCGCCCTTCTCGGTGTCGTAGGGCTGCAGCAGCAGGCAGCCCTGGTCGGCCCAGAAGCTGTTCAAGGTGGCGATGATGTCCTGGAAATGCATGGGGTAGGAGGAGTCGCCACCGTCGGCGGGCATTCTCCCGTGCGGCTGGACCGGCTGGCGGCGAGAGGCAGGCCTCAGGCCACCAGCTGGAGCAGGCCCATCTGGCCGGCAGCGAGGGGGCGGTGGCGCGCTGAGCTGAAGCCCGCCCGGCGGGCCAGCTCCTCCTGCTCGGCGCCGCCGGGGAAGCGCTGCAGACTGGCTTCGAGGTAGGCGTACTGATCAGGCAGATCGAACAGGCGGGCGGTGGGCACCACCAGCCTGCGCAGGTAGAGGCGCTGGAAGGCCGCCGCCGCCGCTCCGGCGGGGGGGGGGGGGTCGGGGCGGGTGAAATCCC